>NZ_JBIUWQ010000002.1:235780-236560 GCF_044743525.1 Pseudomonas sp. NPDC087598
CAACGCAACGGAGGTGTGGCCGAGTGGTTTAAGGCAACGGTCTTGAAAACCGTCGACTGTAACAGGTCCATGAGTTCGAATCCCATCGCCTCCGCCATCTTATGTACGACAAAGCCCTGATTATTCAGGGCTTTGTCGTTTCTGGCTGTTGAGATTTCCGCTGAGCTTACGGAAGCGTTACAAAACTTTTTGATACGCGTTACAAAACTTTCTGGCTTTTCTCCCTTCTCTAGCGTCCTGCCAAACGTAAAACACTCTTCATGTAACACGGTGCTACGCTGGGCTCTCTCACGGAGGAACGCCCATGCCAAATTCCGATCTGCTCCCTTCCCTGCTTTATAAAATCAATGAGAACCAACTCGCTCTCGAAGCCGCCATCATGGAGCTGACGAACTGGGTCGAGCAGCGCGGATCTGCCGACGTCGCCGAGAACGTCCGCGGCGCCCTCTGGGCAATCGACAAAAATGAGGAGTTCATCAAGATGACGCTTGCGGTTTTGATGACGCCCGACTGACCGCTATCGGCCAAAAGCAGTCGTTCACGGGAGGCAGCTATCGACCCACAGCAGTAATCTGAACCGCATTGATCTAAAGCAATGCCTCCTGCCCATCCTAAAATCGTGATGGCAGTTCATTTCCGGCCTGGGCATCCGAAAAGACCTCATCTGGATCTGCCTGACACCAATATCTGAAAAGTAGGCGTGGCTCGATATTTCTGAAATATTGATCCACGGTGCTCTCGGGGCGTACGACCCATTTAGGCTCTGGCCATTGCTGGGCT
>NZ_JBIUWQ010000003.1:0-1257 GCF_044743525.1 Pseudomonas sp. NPDC087598
ATTCGTTCGATCCAAATCCGATAGGCTTGCAACACAAGATGAAGGCTATTGCGGGCTTTTTCAAGCCCGCCGCTGATCAGACCAGCCGACCAAGCCTATTTTGAGCTGCTTATTTTAAGCTGGGCGCTGGTTGATCACTTCGTCGATCAAGCCGTATTCCTTCGCAGCTTCCGCACTCATGAAGTTGTCGCGGTTGGTATCGCGCTCGATTTCTTCCAGAGTGCGACCGCTGTGTTTGGCCATCAGCGTGTTCAGACGCTCGCGAATGAAGAGGATTTCCTTGGCATGGATTTCGATGTCCGAAGCCTGGCCCTGGAAACCGCCCAGAGGCTGGTGAATCATCACACGCGAGTTCGGCAGGCAGAAACGCTTGCCTGGAGCACCTGCGGTCAGCAGGAATGCGCCCATGCTGCAGGCCTGGCCGATGCAGGTGGTCGATACGTTAGGCTTGATGAATTGCATGGTGTCGTAGATCGACATGCCTGCAGTCACCGAACCGCCCGGGGAGTTGATATAGAGATGGATGTCCTTGTCCGGGTTTTCCGCTTCAAGGAACAGCAGTTGCGCACAGATCAGGTTGGCCATGTAGTCCTCTACCGGACCAACCAGAAAGATCACTCGCTCCTTGAGCAGGCGCGAGTAAATGTCATAGGCGCGTTCGCCACGAGCAGATTGCTCGACAACCATCGGGACCAGGCCGCCTGCGGCCTGGATATCAGAGTTCTGCTGAATATACGAATTACGGAACATGCTCTGCAGTCACTCCCAAATAGTTATGTCTTGAATACGCATAAGCCAGCTCGAGAGCTGGCTTATGTGTGCACTTCTTATCGCAAAAACAATCAGTCGGCTTTTGGAGCTTCTACCGGCTTGACCGCTTCTTCGTAAGAGACCGATTTGTCGGTCACGCTAGCTTTCTGCAGAACAGTATCCACAACTTGTTCTTCCAGCACAACCGAACGGACTTCGTTCAGTTGCTGGTCGTTCTTGTAGTACCAGGACACAACCTGCTCTGGCTCCTGATAAGCGGAAGCCATTTCCTGAATCATTTCACGAACGCGGGCTTCGTCAGGCTTGAGGTCGAATTGCTTGACCACTTCAGCCACGATCAAGCCCAGCACTACGCGGCGCTTGGCTTGCTCTTCGAACAGCTCGGCCGGCAGTTGATCAGGCTTGATGTTGCCACCGAACTGCTGAACAGCCTGCACGCGCAGACGGTCAACTTCGTTGGACAGCAGAGCCTTGGGCACTTCGACC
>NZ_JBIUWQ010000003.1:1267-226457 GCF_044743525.1 Pseudomonas sp. NPDC087598
CCCACACCCACCCAGACCACTAACACAACCAGCCCCTGCCTCGCAACACCCCCCAGTCCACCGTCACTGTAACCCCCTTTTCCCACCCAAAACTGCCTGACCTGAGCGAAGAATTCTTCGTTCAGCTCAGGCAGTTTTGGCTCGGAAACGGTGTTTACAGTGACGGTGAACTCGGCAGTTTTGCCAGCCAGGTCCAGGTTCTGATAGTCCTCAGGGAAGGTCAGGTTCAGAACGCGCTCTTCGCCAGCCTTCGCGCCTACCAGACCTTCTTCGAAGCCCGGGATCATGCGGCCGGAACCCAGCACCAGCTGAGTGCCCTTGGCGGAGCCGCCAGCGAATACTTCGCCGTCAACCTTGCCAACGAAATCGATGTTCAGTTGATCTTCGTTCTGGGCAGCGCGGTCGGCCACTTCAAAACGGGTGTTCTGCTTGCGCAGGATGTCGAGCATCTTGTCCAGATCAGCGTCAGCCACGTCAGCGCTCAGGCGCTCAACGGTGATGCCTTCGAAGCCGGCAACGGTGAACTCAGGGAACACTTCGAATACGGCAACGTATTCCAGATCCTTGCCAGCTTCGAGCGACTTGGGCTCGATCGAAGGCGAACCCGCCGGGTTCAGCTTTTGCTCAACCACTGCTTCGTAGAAGGAGGACTGGATAACATCGCCAACAGCTTCCTGGCGAGCATCAGCACCGAAACGGCGCTTGATTTCGCTCATTGGCACTTTGCCTGGACGGAAGCCAGCAATCTTGGCCTTTTGGGCAGTCTGCTGCAGACGCTTGTTGACCTGGCTCTCAATGCGCTCAGCCGGCACGGTGACGCTCATGCGGCGCTCAAGAGCAGTAGTATTTTCAACAGAAACTTGCATGGATATTCCTCGTTGCACAGACGTTAGCCGGCCGTTTCCGACCCCAGAATCAAGGGCATGCATTCTAGTGGGTCAAACTCAAGAAGTCACCCTACTGAAAACGGGTAAAAAAACAGCAGGCAATTTATAGGGGGCGACGCAAAGATGCTTCGCGCCCCACAGGCGAATACAACCAATCACGCCAGGGCTCTGCACCAACCTCTTCTATATATAGAGGAGAAGGTCATTCACCCCTGACGTCCGACCTTGCAAGCAAGCCCGGCGAGCAGCGCAGCATCATCGAGCAACAAAAATACGACGAAGCGCCCTGCTCCTGCGACTCGAAACCGGCATTCGCCAGGTTTCCAAACCGCTAAAACAAAAAAGGCGCCAGACTGTTAAATCTGGCGCCTTTCGAAATATGGGGTGGACGATGGGGATCGAACCCACGACAACGGGAGTCACAATCCCGTGCTCTACCAACTGAGCTACGCCCACCATATCGCGCTACTTGTGCCAATGCTGCCTAATGGCGCACCCGGCAGGACTCGAACCTGCGACCATCCGCTTAGAAGGCGGATGCTCTATCCAGCTGAGCTACGGGCGCCTTATTAATCTGTACTCTTAAAGGACTACAAACTAAGTGCTTTCCAGTGTTGCAGAACGTTGATTCCGCATCACCTTCTTAACCAGTGCTAGGCTGTGCCCGACAAGTGCGACGAATAGTATAGAGCGCTCCAAAGGTCGTCAAATGATTTTTGAAAAAAATTCATTTAATTAAAGGAGTTAGGGGAATTTGCTGACCAAGCGCCTTTGCCCTCACCGCTCGACATGCGAGAATGCGTTCTCTTTTTTTCCCCTCTCGATGGTTAATCACGCGCAATGACTGCACAACTAATCGACGGCAAATCGATCGCCGCCAGCCTGCGCCAGCAGATCGCCAAACGAGTTGCCGAGCGTCGCCAGCAAGGCCTGCGCACTCCCGGCCTCGCGGTGATCCTGGTCGGCAGCGATCCTGCCTCTCAGGTTTATGTCTCGCACAAGCGTAAAGACTGTGAAGAGGTCGGCTTCCTCTCTCAAGCCTACGACCTGCCCTCTGAAACCACTCAGCAGGCGCTGACCGATCTGATCGATCGTCTCAATGACGACCCGGCGATCGACGGCATTCTGCTTCAGCTGCCACTGCCTGAGCATCTGGACGCTTCCAAACTGCTGGAGCGCATCCGCCCGGACAAAGACGTCGACGGTTTCCATCCTTATAACGTCGGTCGCCTGGCCCAGCGCATTCCGCTGCTACGCCCGTGCACACCTAAAGGCATCATGACCTTGCTAGAAAGCACTGGTGCTGATCTTTATGGCATGGACGCAGTTGTTGTCGGCGCTTCCAACATCGTCGGTCGCCCGATGGCGATGGAACTGCTGCTGGCCGGTTGCACCGTGACCGTGACCCACCGCTTCACCAAGGATCTGGCCGGCCACGTCGGCCGTGCTGACCTGGTGGTTGTGGCTGCCGGCAAGCCAGGCCTGGTCAAGGGCGAGTGGATCAAGGAAGGCGCGATCGTCATCGACGTCGGCATCAACCGTCAGGACGACGGCAAACTGGTCGGTGACGTTGTCTACGAAACCGCCCTGCCTCGCGCCGGCTGGATCACTCCGGTCCCGGGCGGCGTCGGTCCGATGACCCGCGCCTGCCTGCTGGAAAATACCCTTTATGCGGCGGAAACCCTGCACGCTTAAGACGTATTTTCAGCTGCACAAGAACCCCGCCTCGTGCGGGGTTTTTTGTGCATGAGAAAAAACACTAACCGTTCGCCGGAAACCACTCTTTTTTCAGGCCTTTTCACGAGATTTTCAGGTCATCCAAACAACCATCGACAGTTCTTCAGCCATACTCCTAAAATGCGCCGGTCTTAAGAAATAACCCGTTACAAACTAACGGAATATCCAACCTTTATGAGTTCGCCCGCGTGAAAATTCGTCTTTCGATTCTGAGCCTGTTTTTTGCTTTTACAGGCACATTCATCACGCCAACGATCAACGCTGCGGAAACCACCGCTGCCCCACGTGACGCTTCGACACTGAAGATCGCTTCCGGCAGCGCCCTGCTCATGGATATGCAGACCAACAAAGTCATCTACTCCAGCAACCCTGACGTGATCGTACCGATCGCTTCCGTCAGCAAGCTGATGACTGGATTGGTAGTGGTTGAAGCCCGACAGAACATGGACGAATGGATCGATGTCGATATCAGCCACACGCCGGAAATGAAGGGCGTGTTCTCCCGAGTCAAACTGAAGAGTGAGCTGCCGCGCCGCGAGATGCTGCTGATTGCCCTGATGTCCTCGGAAAACCGTGCGGCCGCCAGCCTCGCGCATCACTATCCGGGTGGATATGTCGCCTTTATCGCGGCGATGAATGCCAAGGCAAAGGCACTGGGCATGACCAACACCCACTACGTCGAGCCGACCGGTCTGTCGGAGCGCAACGTTTCCACTGCCCGCGATCTGAGCAAGTTGCTGGTGGCCGCGAGCAAATATCCGATCCTCAGTGAACTCACCACCACCAAGGAAAAAACCGTTTCTTTCCGCAAACCCAATTACACCCTGGGCTTTCGCAATACCGATCACTTGGTCAATAAAGCCGATTGGGACATCAAGATCACCAAAACCGGCTTCACCAATCCCGCCGGGCATTGCCTGGTATTGGTGACGAAGATGGGCAACCGCCCGGTGGCCCTGGTGATTCTCGACGCGTTTGGCAAGTACACGCATTTTGCCGATGCCAGTCGCATTCGCAGCTGGATGGAAACCGGCAAGAGCGCCAGTGTTCCGGCGGTAGCTCAGCAATACAAAGCCGAGAAAAACCTCAAGGCGCGCCAGAGCGGCGTGGTTGAAGCGTCCAAGTAAGCCGTCACACAAAGAAAAGCCCCGAATTTTCGGGGCTTTTTTTCGTCTATGAATCAGTCGTTCGGCAGTGGCATTTTGTCGTCATCGGGGATGCCATCGCCTTTGCTGGGATCCCGCACAGGCTCGGGCGTCATGATATTGGGCCGCGCCAATGGATCACGTAGCGGGCTGTCCGGATCCAGTACTGGATCAACTTCTGGCTCCAGGGTCGTAGGCACACTGTCGGGCTTTTGGTCATCGAAGCTTGAATCGGTACTCATACGCACCTCACATCAAGGTTTCAGATCGGCTAACGGGTCGTAGGGTTTGCCCGGTTTCTTCTCGTCTTCACCGGGTTTCAGATCTTTTGGGGCTTTGGCGGGGCCAATGGGATCGACTTGCGGATCAGCGACATCCGGCGAATCCGGGTCAAATCCCAAGTCATCGCCAGAGGAATGCTCGGAAGAATGCGGGCCTTGCGGGAATGGGGAATCTGTCATGTCGCCTCCTGATTCAGCCGCGAAAACCGGCCATATTCATCTGAGGCTTGCCGGACGCAGTCGTGCCCGGCAATTGACGAACGGAATGTCAGTGCGCTGCCAGCGCCTTCTTCGCCTGTGCCGCTTCGTTTTCCTGACCGGCCTGAGCCAGTTCATCTGCGGCTTTCAACCAGCGCTGCCGATCAACATCCGCCGGGATCTGCGAAGGCTTCTGAATCAATATGGCCCAGCCACCCGACTTTTCGAATGCCGACTCGAAAGCGCTGAAGCTCATCAGTTCGCGGCGGTTCATGCCGGCGCGCAGCAGCACTTTCTGCTTGTTACGGTCGTAGCCGGACAGGATCGCGTAACGCGGTTCAGCCCAGAATGCCGAACCTTCGCTGAACCGCACCATCACCGGATAACCAGCGGCAACCTGCGTCAGCAAAGCCGGGAGATTCTTGTCCAGCGGATACACGACCATGCCGTATTCGCGAGCGAGGTTCTGCAGATTCTGTTGCAACTTGTCTTCAGCACCTGGCAAGTGCAGCGGTTTTTCCAGCAATCCCGGCGTTATCACGATGCCTTGCTGCGACAACAGGCTGGCCAACACTTGCGGCGCACTCTGATTGGCTTCGCCCCGATAGAACGTGCCACTGAGCTCGACCCGCTCAGGCAGACGCTTGACCTCTGGCGCCACACTGCCCGCACAACCGGCCAACACGACTGCGCAACCAGCCAGCAGCAGCGCCGCACGAATTCGAGAAAATACCTGGACCATCGTCACTCTCTATTCAGACGCCGGTCATCGTGTTCCGGCAACGCCAGCGATCATAGGGCCGCGAACGGCTGCGGTATAGCTCTAAACCGTAGACGCATCGGTTACATAGAGCGAACTGATTGGTCACCACCGACCTTTGGTCAATAGCCTGAAACACGGCATTGGCTAGACTGTCATTGAAATAGAGCGAATTGAAAAAGCGTGCGCCCGATGCAGGGCAAAGAGGAGGCACAGATGAGCCTGACCATGACCATCGTAATGTTGATTGCCGGCTGGCTGGCGGTTGCCGCCGCCATGCTGTGGGGGGTGTTGCGGGTTGCGCGGCGTCATCATCATCCGGCTCCCACCACGCCAATTGAAAAAGTTGAAAAGCAACGCGTTCGCCACGCGACTGCGCACTAAAGAAAGCAAAAGCCCCTCACCCTAACCCTCTCCGAGAGGGAGAGGGGACTGACCGAGGTGCTCATCCGAAGTACATCGACTTGAAATAGCGAGTCGAACTCAGGTTTGAAAATCACAAAAGATCGGCTCCCTCTCCCTCGGGAGAGGGCTGGGGTGAGGGGCTGGACCTTACCCGCAGCACAAATCCTGAACCGAAAAAAACCGCCTGAACTCCATGAGCTCAGGCGGTTTTTGCACTTTCAGCGTTTACGCCTGCTCAGCCACTTTCTTCTGCCGAGCCCGACGCGACATCATGTTCAACACCTCAATCGCCGCCGAGAACGCCATCGCGGCATACACATAACCTTTCGGTACATGGGCGCCGAAGCCTTCGGCGATCAGCGTCATGCCGATCATGATCAAGAAGCCCAGGGCCAGCATCACCACGGTAGGGTTGTCGTTGATGAACTTGGCCAGTGGATCAGCCGCCAGCAACATCACCAGCACCGAGACCACCACCGCGATAATCATGATCGGCAAGTGTTCGGTCATGCCGACCGCGGTAATGATGCTGTCAATCGAGAACACCATGTCGAGCATCAGGATCTGGCCAATAGCGGCGGCAAAGCCCAGGGTCACCGTCGAAGTAGCCGACTTCGGATCTTCCGGCGCCGGGTCCATGCTGTGATGGATTTCCGTCGTTGCCTTCCACACCAGGAACAGACCACCAGCGATCAGGATCATGTCCTTCCAGGAGAACGCCTGGCCGAGAATCTCGATCACCGGTGCAGTCAACTGCACGATGAAGGCGATGGTGCTCAACAGTGCCAGACGCAGGATCAACGCCATGCCGATACCGATGCGGCGAGCCTTCTGGCGATGCTGCTCGGGCAGTTTGTTGGTCAGGATCGAGATAAAGATCAGGTTATCGATGCCAAGCACGATCTCCATCACCACCAGTGTGGCCAAAGCAACCCAGGCGGTGGGGCTGGCGGCGAGTTCTAACAGATATTCCATGGGTCAGTCCTGACTCTGTGTAAGACGAATTAGATGGTCTTGGAGGAAGATTCGGATTTTTCCGAGTCTTTTTCCGGGGTTTCTTTTTTCTCGATCAGCCCGCCAGTGGCATCGCTGAGCGCTTGCTCGGCAGCTTTATGGGTATCGTCGATGGCCTGTTTGGCACTCTCGGCCGCCTTGCCCATCAACTGCTGGGCGCTTTTCTCGGCCTGATCGCAACCGGACAGAACCAGTAAAGACGTAAACAACAACGCAGGGAATGTGTATTTCATGGGGCTTCCTTCGAATGAATAGACAGGGTCACAGACCGGCCGTCGATGGCTGGGCATTCTAGAGAAGCGAACACTTCAGGAAAATTCGTATTTTTACCGTCTATACTTCGTTTTTTACGAATCCACGCAACAAGGACGCGCCGATGCTTAATTATCGACAACTGCATTACTTCTGGGTGGTGGCCAAGACTGGCAGCATCGTGCGTGCCTGCGAGCAACTGAACCTGACACCACAGACCATCAGCGGACAGATCTCCCTGCTCGAACAGACCTACGGCATCGATTTGTTTAAACGAGTGGGAAGGCAACTTGAACTCACCGAAGCCGGGCGCCAGGCCCTGCCCTACGCCGAGCAGATGTTTCAGCTGGGCGGCGAGCTGGAGTTGATGCTGCGCGCCCAGCCCAACGAACAGCAGATCCTGTTCCGTGTCGGCGTGGCGGACGTAGTACCAAAATCCATCGTCTATCGCCTGATTGCGCCGACCATGGAGCTCAACGAGCCGCTGCGCATCACCTGTCGCGAGGACAAACTCGAACGTTTGCTGGCGGACCTGGCGATTCAGCGCCTCGATCTGGTGATTTCCGACAGCCCGATGCCGTCGCACCTCGACATCAAAGGCTACAGCCAGAAGCTCGGCGAGTGCGGGATCAGTTTCTTCGCCACCGCGGAACTGGCCGAGCGCTACGGGCAGGACTTTCCGCGCAGCCTGCACGGCGCGCCGCTATTGATTCCCGGGGCGGAAACCGTGGTGCGCAGTCGTTTGCAGCGCTGGTTTGCCGAGCAGCAGATCCAGCCGCAAATCGTCGGCGAGTTCGATGACAGTGCCTTGATGCAGGCATTCGGCCAATCCGGCAGCGGGATTTTTATCGGCCCGAGCGTGATTGCCGATGAAGTGAAACGCCAGTACGGCGTTGAATTGATTGGCCAGACCGATGCCGTGACCGAGTCGTTTTACGCCATTTCGGTGGAGCGCAAGGTCAAGCACCCCGGCATCGTTGCGATTACCGAAGGTGCCCGACGCGAGCTGTTTACCGCGTTATGAGGCCTCTGCGCACACTTCGCGCGGCTTGAGCGTCATCAACACCATGGCGAGGAATACCGAGAGCAGAATGAATCCGGCAGCGGCGAACCCGAGGAAGCCCAGCCCGGCACTGTCGATGACCCGACCACCGATCATTGCGCCCAGGCCGATGCCCAGATTGGCCCCGGCGATATTCAACGAGGCGGCAAAGGCCGGCGCTTCTGGCGCCGCTTTCATCAAACGCACATGGCTGACCAGGAACAACGCCGCCTGGGTCACGCCCCAGATGCCCATCGCCACCGCCAACCCCAACGGCGAATGAATGTTCGGCACCAGCGACACCATGCCGGCGATCATGAACGCACAGAACAACACCGACGCCCCCAGCGGATGCCGGTCCACGGCACGGCCACCCAACGAGTTGCCGATCAAGCCGACCGCACCGAAGCCCATCAGGCACCAGCCGACCACCGTGCCGTTGAAACCGGCGAGACGCTCAAGAATGTCCGCCAGGTAGGTGTAGGCGGTAAACATGCCGCTGAACACCAGAATCGACAGCACGATGTGGCCGATCATCAACGGGCTGCGCAGGATCTTGAACTGTGAGCGGAAGCTCACCTGATGCTGATGCAGATCGGTTTTGGGCAGGTAAACAAACAACAACAGCGCTTTGGCAAACGCGATAAACGCGAGAATGCCGAAGGCACTACGCCAGCCGAACGCATCGGAGATCAGCGTGCCAACCGGAATACCGAACACCGTCGCGCAGACAATGCCAAAGCCGATCTTGGCAATTGCACGACCGGCGTAGTCCGGGCCGACGATGTCCACCGCTGTTTCACTGGCCAGTGCCCAGAACACCGGCAACCCCAGTGCCGGGATCAATCGGGCAATGGCCATCACCCAGATGTTCGGCGCCATCGCGGCCACGGTATTGGCCAGACCGAACATGATCAGAATGGTGATAAACAGTTTGCGCCGCTCGAAGCGGGCGAAATATGCGGTCAAGAAAGGGCCGAACATCGCCACGGTAAAAGCGAATAGAGTCACCAGCAGACCAGCCTGCGGGATCGTGACCTCAAGGTCTCGGGCAATCGCCGGCAGCAGGCCGACGATGACGAACTCTGTGGTCAGCACCGTGAAGCCGGCGGCAGACAACAGAAGAATGGGCAACAGCATGGGGAACTCCAGCAAAACGACGACACCAGCGATGACCGAAAGGCCCGCTGGCAGAACTTGAAAATGAGGATGGAGAATATTAACAGAGTGTTTCCGGACTGAGTTGCACAAACCTGTCTATCTTGTCTGTCGATCGGGTGGCAGATCGTCACATGCCTGAAGGATAAGGCCTACGCTGTGATAAAGTCCGCGCCCTGCAAAACGTACACCCTGTTCAACGACCAGTTTAATGGCGTTGATGTCGCGTCACCCTTTGGGTTCGTGCCTGTGGCCTGCCGCCGTTTCGCCACCGGTTTTTGCGCAACCTTGCACCCTATAAAAAATCAGAGATGCCGTCATGACCGTTTCATCCCCTTCTCTATTGCAACGCTTGAAAAACCTCAGCCTGGTCACGCAGATCCTGATCGGCCTGATCGCCGGTATTGCGTTGGCGCTGTTCGCCCCGGAAGCGGCGAAAGGCACGGCGTTCATCGGCAAAGTATTTGTCTCGGCATTGAAAGCCGTCGCGCCGATTCTGGTGTTCGTGTTGGTGATGGCCTCGATTGCCAACCACAAACACGGCCAGGAAACCCACATCCGGCCGATTCTGTTTCTGTATTTGCTGGGCACGTTCGCTGCGGCGGTGGTGGCCGTGGTTGCCAGCATGGCGTTTCCGTCGCATCTGGTGCTGTCCACCGACAACGTTGCCGTCACGGCTCCGGGCGGTATCGGCGAAGTGCTGCAAAGCCTGCTGCTGAGCGTGGTCGATAACCCGGTCAGCGCGCTGATGAACGCCAACTTCATTGGCATTCTGGCCTGGGCGATCGGCATGGGCATCGCGATTCGCCACGCCGGCGACACCACCCGCGAAGTGCTGGGTGATCTGTCCAACGGCGTCACCGTGATCGTGCGCGTGGTCATTCGCTTCGCGCCACTGGGTATTTTTGGCCTGGTGGCCTCGACGCTGGCGACTTCCGGTTTCGGTGCGCTGATCGGTTACGCGCATCTACTGGCAGTGCTGCTCGGCTGCATGCTGTTCGTGGCGCTGGTGATGAACCCGCTGATCGTGTTCTGGAAACTGCGTCGCAACCCCTACCCGCTGACCCTCAAGTGCCTGCGCGAAAGCGGTATCACCGCATTTTTCACCCGCAGTTCGGCGGCGAACATTCCGGTCAACCTGGAATTGAGCAAGCGTCTGGGTCTGCATGAAGATACGTATTCGGTGTCGATTCCGCTCGGCGCGACCATCAATATGGCAGGCGCGGCGATCACTATCACCGTATTGACCCTGGCTGCCGTGCACACGCTGGGCATCGCCGTGGACATTCCGACGGCGATTCTGCTCAGCGTTGTTGCAGCGATCTGTGCCTGTGGCGCTTCGGGTGTGGCCGGTGGTTCGCTGCTGCTGATCCCGCTGGCGTGCAGCCTGTTCGGTATTCCGAGCGAGATTGCCATGCAGGTGGTGGCGGTCGGCTTCATCATCGGTGTGCTGCAGGACTCGGCGGAGACCGCGCTGAACTCGTCGACTGATGTGCTGTTTACCGCAGCGGCCTGCCTGGGTGAAGAAGCGAAAGCTCAACGCACTGCGTAACCGCCAACCCCTGTGGGAGCGAGCCTGCTCGCGAAGGGGTGTGTCAGCAGACACCAATGTCGCCTGGCACCCTATTCGCGAGCAGGCTCGCTCCCACAATGGAAAATGAAAAGCCCCGCCAAGGTGTGAACCTTGGCGGGGCTTTTTGTTACCGGGCGGTTTAGAACGCGCCCATGTAATCGCGCTTGCCCACTTCAACACCGTTATGACGCAGCAGCGCATAGGTGGTGGTGACGTGGAAGAAGAACTGCGGCAGGCCGTAAGTCAGCAGGTAAGCCTGGCCGCTGAAGCGCTTCTCTTTTGGTGTGCCTGGACGGGTAACGATTTCGATGCCTTCCTTGCCATTGATCTGCTCAGGCTTGATCTCGCCGATGTAGGCCAGGACCTTGGCAATCAGCGCTTGCAACTCGGCGAAGGTGGTTTCGGTGTCGTCGTACTTCGGCACTTCGACTTCAGCCAGACGCGAAGAAACGCCTTTGGCGAAGTCGACCGCGATCTGTACCTGACGCACCAGCGGGAACATGTCCGGGTACAGGCGCGCTTGCAGGAAGGCGTTCGGGTCGATGTTTTTCTCGGTGGCGTGGGCTTCAGCCTTTTTCAGGACATCGCTCAGGGCGTTGAGCATTTGTTGAAAAACCGGGACGGATGCGGCGTACAGGGAAATGGTCATGGCAGTCTCGTGTAGTGGCTGGGTGGAACGTGGTGGCGATTATAGCCATGCTTGATGACCACACGGCTTGCCTTTTGTTTGGCAAGGATTAGGCTAGGCGCCTTCGACTGCAAAGGGAACGCGCGATGACCACCGAACAAGAATCCACCTTTGACGAGCCACGGCTCAACGCCACGGAAATCCGTATTTTGGGTTCGCTGATCGAGAAACAGGCGACCAGCCCGGAAACCTATCCGCTGACCCTCAACGCGCTGGTCACAGCCTGCAACCAGAAGACCAGCCGTGAACCGGTGATGAACCTCACTCAGGGTCAGGTCGGCCAGAGCCTGCGCGCCCTCGAAGGTCGCGGTTTCGCCAAACTGGTCATGGGCAGTCGCGCCGACCGCTGGGAGCACAAGGTCGACAAGGCGCTGGAACTGGTGCCGGCGCAGGTGATTTTGAGTGGCCTGATGTTTCTGCGCGGCCCGCAAACCATCAACGAATTGCTCACCCGCAGCGGGCGCATGCATGATTTCGAAGATGCCGAGCAGGTGGTGCATCAGCTTGAGCGCCTGATCGCACGAGGCTTGGCGGTGTTGATTCCGCGTCAGGCGGGGCAGCGCGAGGATCGTTATACCCATGCGTTGGGTGATCCGGCGGACATCGAGGCAATTTTGTCGGCGCGGCAGAATCCGGGGGAACGTGCCAGCGGTGGTGTTTCGGTGGAACGCATCGAAGAACTGGAAGCGCGGATTGCAGCGCTGGAAGAACGCCTGGCGCGCCTCGAATAACCGGCGATCAAACTCTGTGGCGAGGGAGCTTGCTCCCGCTCGGCTGCGAAGCAGTCGTAATGTCAGTCAACCTGTAAACAGGGTTGCCTCGAAAGGGGGCCGCTCCGCGCCCCAGCGGGAGCAAGCTCCCTCGCCACAAAAAGCTCATTCACAGCAAAATCAGCGTTCGCTGCTATTCGCCATCCCAGTAATCAACACCATCCGCCTGCCGCGCCACGGCGACGAAACCTGAGGCGTTGCCCTCAGCATCCACACTGAAGTTGTCCATCACGGCGTACTTGTTCGAATCCGGGTATTCGCAGATGTCCGGCTGTTGCTGCGTGCTCACCGCCAGATAACGCAGTTCGGCCTGGCTGGTGTTGATGATCTGATGGGCCATTTCCGGGCCACCCGCCGGGCAGGCGATCACGTCTCCCGTGCGGATAGGGAAACGCTCGGCGCCGAGGCGCACCTCGCCCTCCCCGGCCACCACATAGAACATCTCTTCATTGACCCGATGACTGTGAAACGGGCTGCCACGCATGCCCGGCGGCAGCGCATACAACCGATATCCGAGTTTTTGCGCACCAAGTCGCTGACCGATCCGGGCGCTGCGTTGCTGGTAGCGCCCGGCGGTTTCGCCTTCTGGCGCCAGGGCTTGCGGGAGCGGTTCGAGTTCGACCTGATGCAGATTGAGGATGCGCGGATGCATGCTGACCTCGGTTTTTTGTGAGTGGGCAAGTCTTGGCTTGCTGGTGAGGCAGTATAGGCAATCGAAATTTGCAACCGAGGGGCGGCCTTCGCGAGCAGGCTCGCTCCCACAGGCGTATGCATTCCAATGTGGGAGCGAGCCTGCTCGCGAAGAGGCCCGCCAAATCAACAAAAAACCAGGAAGTCAGCTGCGGGCAAATGCCACCGCCGCCTGAAACTGCTCCTCAGTCGGCCGCACCCCGGTGTACAACACAAACTGCTCCAGCGCCTGGATCGCAATCACCTCAAGCCCGGTAATCACCCGTTTGCCTTCGGCCCGGCCGCGCACGATCAGCGGTGTTTCCGACGGAATCGCCACCACATCAAACACCGTATCCGCCGCTTTGATCACCTCAGGCTCGAACGCCAGTTGCCCCGCTTCCGGGCCGCCGTCCATACCGACCGGGGTGACGTTGATCAGCATCTGCACACGTTCGCCGCCCAATTCAGCCTGCCAGCGATAGCCCAACGAGTCCGCCAGCGCGCGACCGGCGCGCTCGTTTCGAGCGACGATCAAACCGTTTTTATAACCACCATCACGCAACGCGCTGGCCACCGCTTTGGCCATACCGCCGCTGCCGCGCAGGGCAAACGTCGAATCCTTGGGCACCGCATGGGTTTCCAACAACTGCGCGATAGCGATGTAATCGGTGTTGTAAGCCTTGAGATGGCCATTCGTGTTGACGATGGTGTTGATCGACTGGATCGCCGCCGCCGATGCATCCAACTCATCAACCAGCGCGATGCAGGCTTCCTTGAACGGCATCGACACGCCGCAGCCACGGATGCCCAACGCCCGAATCCCGCCGACCGCACCGGTCAGGTCCTGGCTGCTGAAGGCCTTGTAGTAGAAATTCAGGCCCAACTGCTCATACAAATGGTTATGAAAACGCAGACCGAAATTCCCCGGACGTCCCGACAGGGACATGCACAGCTGGGTGTCTTTGTTCGGATTCATCTGCATGAAACTTCTCCTTCAAACGCACTTTCGGATGGACGGGATTAGCCAGCCCATCGGGTTCTGAACGATCATAGCGGCCTGTCTGTATGGTGCTCAGCGGCCATTGCATGGCCCGGTAAAGAAGCCGGTACAGACCTTACACAAAATTTACCCAGCGGCTGTGCTGATTTTCCGAATTTCGCTGTCATAGAAGTATCCCCGCGACAATTGTGGGCCTGGTGCAGGCCCTGCCGCCGGGTCGAAGAACCGAGGATTTATCATGATTCGTAAACTCCCTATCGTGGCCCTGCTGATCGGTGCATTTGCTGTCGCAGGGCAAGCAGAAGCCCATGGCGGCAACTACTGGCAAGGCCCGGCGGTGTTTGGCGCGATCGTTGGCTCGGCCATCATCGGCTCGGCGCTGATCAATCAGGATCGTCCGGTGTATGTGCAGCAAGCGCCGGTATATGCGCAACCGGCCCCGGTCTACGTGCAACAGCCACCGCCTCCGGTCTATTACCAGCCGGCGCCGGTTTACGTGCAACAACCGGTCTACGTGCAACCGGCCCCTGTTTACTACGGCCCACCGCGTGGTTACTACGGCCGACCACACTACTACGGTGGCCCACGCTGGTAACCGAAACACAAAGCCCCGCTTTTATAGCGGGGCTTTTTTATGACCGTCGGTCGGCCAGCGTCTGAAAAAATCTCGCAAAGGTCGCTGTGAGGACAGTTTCAGCCGTTAAAGTCGGCATGATTGATTCGACCGACAGGGTCTTTTGCTTGAAACGGTCATTTTTTTGTCATGACGGAACTGCAATCTGAATCCGTCCGTAAACAACAGGTTGATAACAACAAGGACGACTCCATGCCTACACAAAATCCGCACCGCATCGTCGGCTTGTGCACCTCCAGCAAGGTGTACAACGCGTTGACCGAGCTCAAGCACCTGGAAGGCCACCGCTGCGCCAAATTCCTTTCGCTGCTGGCGGAAAATCTGGTGCACAAGGGCCTGCTCAATGAGCACGAAGTGGTGCACATGCTTGACCAGGTTGTCGATTGAAACAGTCCTCACTGTTATCAATGACCACTATCGAAAGCGTTGATTGTCGCTGAGAACGGCGAGCCCCTAAGGTAGCCCCATCGTTTGATGGAGGTACGCGTCATGGCTCAGGTTCAAATCATGTCAGTAATCGGCAGCGCCGTTCCCGCACCACTCAGAGAGCTGGGATTGCTCGCCTGTTGGTATGTGATGCGTGACGGCGAAGTAATCAGCGGCCCGTTGACTTCCCTGCCGGCTGCGCAAGCCCTGTCGCAACAGATCGGCAGCGCAGCGTTTCACGCCTAAGGCAGCTGGACTTTGGGTTTGGTCTCGATAAACAAGGCCCAGCTCGACATGAACAGCGCGGCAATCAACGGCCCGATGACAAACCCGTTCAAGCCGAACACCGCCAGCCCGCCCAGGGTCGAGATCAGAATCATGTAGTCGGGCATGCGCGTGTCCTTGCCCACCAGAATCGGGCGTAGCACGTTGTCCACCAAGCCGATCACGAACACCCCGAACAAGCCCAGCACCATGCCTTGCCAGATCATCCCGCTGAGCAGGAAATAGGCAGCCACCGGCGCCCAGACAATCCCCGCCCCCACCGCTGGCAGCAACGACAGAAACGCCATCAATACCGCCCACAGCAACGCGCTGGGGATATCCAGAAACCAGAAAATCGCCCCCCCCAACGCGCCTTGGGTAATCGCCACGACCAGGTTGCCTTTGACTGTCGCACGCACGACCCGGTTGAACTTCAGTTGCAGGCGACGTTTGTGATGCTCCTCCAGTGGCACTGCGATGCGTATCTTGCGCACCAGTTCCGCGCCATCGCGCAAAAAGAAAAACAGCAGATAGAGCATGATGAAAAAGCTCACCACAAACTCGAACGTCCCCTGGCCAAAACTGAACGCCTGACTCGCCAGCACCTGGCTGCCCTGCATCGCCGCTTTGACGATTTTCTCGCGCACGCCGTTGAGTTCGCCCATGCCGAAGCGATCGAGCAAGTGCTGAAAGTACTGCGGCAGGCTGTGTTTGAACTGCGCCAGATAGGCGGCGATATCGAGTTTGCCGCTTTCAATATTGCTGTAGAGCGTCGCCCCTTCCTGCACCAACAGCACGCTGAGAATGATCACCGGCAAAATCGCAATCACCAGGCAGATACTTAACGTACACAGCGAGGTCAAGTTGCGTTGCCAACCGAATTTCATCTGCAACCGGCGCTGCAGCGGCGCAAACAGAATGCCGAGGATTACCGCCCAGAACACCGCACCGTAAAACGGCAGCAGAATCCAGATGAAGGCCACCGTGACCAGCAACAGCAGCACGGTCAGGGATTTGAATTGAAGACTTTTTACGTTCATGTCCGGTCCATGTCAGTCAGGCGTCATGCACGCCCCGGTTGTTAGTCCGCCGGGGCGTGCACGAGTGCCATCTTTATTCATGGAGCATAGTTGCGGATCAGCGCGGGCTGATTAGCGAACCGGCAGTTTGACGATCTGCGCGGTGTTGAGCACGTCACCGAAGGTGTCTTCGACTTCCGCCAGCGCCGCTTTGTGCAGCGAGTCCTTGTCGATGGAAGCACCATTGGCGCGAGTGATTGCGCGGGTCGCCGAGGCATCGGACGCAACGATCACGTTGTAACCCAGCGGCGCGGCATCACGGGCGGCACCGGCGACGCAGGCGTGGGTCATCAGGCCGGCGATGATCACGGTTTCAATCCCCGACTTCTTCAGGCGCTCGTTGAGATCCGTGCTGCCGAACACGCTGACCGTGGTCTTTTGCAATACGACATCGTTGGCGCGTGGCTGCATGTCCTGATGAAATTTCACCGTTTCGCCATCGATGGCAAATACCGGCGAACCAGCCGGCGCGACGTGCTGAACATGGTAGACCGGAATCTTGTGGCTGTCCGCGAAGGCAATCAGCTCACGGGTTTTCGCCAGGGCGGCGGCGCCGTCCGGGATTGGCATCCTGCCGGTGAAGTATTCGTTCTGGAAATCGATCACCAGCAGTGCGGATTTGCCCGCCGGCAAGTAATCGGTCGACGTGGCGCCGGACATCGCCCGGATGGTCGGATGGCCGTCAGCCACGGCGGCGGTGCTCGCCAATACACCGGAGAATGCACAAGCGGCAAGAAAACGCCGGGTAAAACGTTGCATGGGACTTTCCTTCTGCTATTGAGTGGATGAGCAAAGGTTAAGCGCGTATCGCCCCATCGAACACAGTGCAACCGGCACATGATCTGTGCTGTTTTTGCACAGATACCCGTCACACGCGCAAAGATAGATCCAGATCAATAAACTCGATTGGCGGGCGCATTACCCTGCCGCGCTTTTACGATCGACGCCGCCATGACCCCCACGCCTGCCCTCGCCGCCCCGGAACTGCTCGCCCCCGCCGGCACCCTGAAAAACATGCGTTACGCCTTCGCCTATGGCGCCGATGCGGTCTACGCCGGCCAGCCGCGATACAGCTTGCGGGTGCGCAACAACGAGTTCGATCACGCCAACCTGGCATTGGGCATTCGTGAGGCGCAGATGCAGGGCAAGCGCTTCTACGTGGTGGTCAACATCGCCCCGCACAACGCCAAGCTGAAGACCTTTCTCAAGGATCTGGCACCGGTCATCGAGATGGCGCCGGACGCGCTGATCATGTCCGACCCGGGGCTGATCATGCTGGTGCGCCGGCATTTTCCTCAGATGCCGATCCACCTTTCCGTGCAGGCCAATACGGTGAACTGGGCCAGCGTCGAGTTCTGGCAGCAACAGGGCCTGAGCCGGATCATCCTGTCCCGCGAACTGTCGCTGGAAGAAATCGGTGAAATCCGCGAACACGTGCCGGGTATGGAGCTGGAAGTGTTTGTCCACGGTGCGCTGTGCATGGCCTATTCCGGTCGCTGCCTGCTGTCGGGGTACATGAACAAGCGCGACGCCAATCAGGGCACCTGCACCAACGCCTGCCGCTGGAAATACTCGGCGCAGGAGGCCACGGAAAATCAGCTCGGCGAAATCGTCCAGACCTATCAGCCCGAGCCGACCCTGGGCCTCGGCACGCCCACCGAGCAGGTGTTTCTGTTGCAGGAAGCCAACCGCCCCGACGAACTGATGCCAGCATTCGAAGACGAACACGGCACCTACATCATGAACGCCAAGGACCTGCGCGCGGTGCAGCACGTTGAACGGCTGACACGTATGGGCGTGCACTCATTGAAGATCGAGGGCCGGACCAAATCGCACTTCTACTGCGCGCGCACCACCCAGGTCTATCGCCGGGCAATCGATGATGCGGTGGCCGGGCGCGAGTTTGATCGCAGCCTGATGACCGATCTGGAATCGCTGGCCCAGCGCGGTTACACCGAAGGTTTCCTGCGCCGCCATGTGCATGACGAATACCAGAATTATCTGCACGGCAGCTCCGTGTCGGAGCGCCAGCAGTTTGTTGGCGAGCTGACCGGCGAGCGACGTGATCGCCTGGCCGAGGTCAAGGTGAAGAATCGTTTTGCCTTGGGTGATCACCTGGAACTGATGACGCCCAAGGGTAACTTTCACTTCGATCTGCACGAACTGCACAACCTCAAGGGTGAAGCGATCGAAGTGGCGCCGGGGGATGGGCATACGGTGTATGTGCCGATTCCAGATGCGGTGGATTTGCGCTTCGGGTTGTTGATGCGCGATCTTACTGCGCCGCCAAATTGAAGCCTTTATAGGATACCTGTGGCGAGCGAGCTTGCTCGCGCTGGGCTGCGGAGCGGCCCTGAAATTTTCCCGTGCTGCACGTTCTTTGAGAGTGCTGCGCACTCTAGCGGGAGCAAGCTCCCTCGCCACAATAGATCACCGCATGCTTAGGTGAACTCCTCACGCAACATCGCCACAAACGCCTCACGCGCCGGATGCACACCGGCGTTTTCATGCCAGTAAAACAGGTTTTCAATGGCGGTCAGTTCGGCAAACTCATACGCCACACACCCCGCCCCTTTGGCGTATTGCTCAAAAACCCCTTTGGGCACCAGCGCCACGCCCGCGCCCGCGCTGACACAGCCGACAATCGCCCCGTAACTGGCGAGGCTGACAATCGGCAGCGCCTGCCCCTGACGCAACAACCAATGCTCCAGCGCCGCACGATAAGGGCAGCCTTGCGGCCACATGAACACGGTTTTGTCTTGCAGATCATTGATGTCGTGCACCGGCCCAAACGACGTCGAGGCGATCAGCAGCAACTCTTCGCGGTACATCGGCGTGCGCTTGAGCTGCGAGCGTTCGACGTCCACCGCGACAATCGCCCCGTCGAGACGATGGCTGACCGTATCGTCGAGCAACTGCCCCCAAGTGCCGGTGGTCAGTTCCAGCGCCACCTGCGGATAACGCTTGTGAAATTTCGCCAGCAGCCGTGGCAAACGCCCGGTGGCCGACGACTCGATGGCACCGATGCGCAGCGGCCCCGAAGGTTCGGCGGATGGATCGACTGCGCGTTTGGCTTCCGCCGTCAGCGCGAGAATCTTTTCGGCATAGGCGAGAAACGTCTGCCCTGCCGGACTGATCCGCAGCCCACGGCCCTCACGCAAAAACAGCGCCACGCCCAGCTCGGCCTCCAGCGCCTTGATCCGCGCTGTGATGTTCGACGGCACGCAAAACAGCTTTTCCGCCGCCCGCACGATGCTGCCAACCTCGGCCACGGTCTTGAACATACGGATTTGTGCCAGCTCCATACTCATCACTCTGAGTGAACATTCAGCGCAGTATAAGTCAGTTGTGGCGAACGATTGACCGCCCGGATACTCGGCGCATCAACCCCCTTGGTGCCTCGATCATGCAGCCTCCCTCCTCCTTGAAAATTGTTCTGGCCATGGCCTTTGTCGTCGGCTGCTGGGCCTATTCGCCGACCGGCATTCACATCGGCCTGCAAGCCTACGATCCTGGGCATCTGGCGCTGATGAGGTTTTTGCTGGCATCGGTGTTCATGGCAGTCATCGCAGCGTGCAAAGGCATTCGCTTGCCACGCCTGAGTGATGTGCCGCTGCTGTTCGCTCTGGGATTCTTCGCGGTCAGCCTGCATCACGTTGCGCTGAACATTGGCCAGCAAAGTGTCAGTGCCGGCGCGTCGAGTGTGTTGGCGCAATCGAGCCCGTTATTCAGCACGTTGTTGGCGCGTTTCGTGTTCAAGGATCAGGTCAGTGCCTGGCGTTGGGCGTGTGTGTTGCTCGGGCTGGTCGGTGTGGTGATTGTGGTCAGTGGTGATCGCGGCCTCGGCGAGATTGATGCGCATGGCTTGTTGATCCTGCTGGCGGCGCTGTCGTGGAGCATTTATTTCGCCCTGCAAAAGCATCATGCCCGTCGTTATGACGGCTTGAGCCTGGTGTGCTATGCGGTGTGGTCAGGGACATTGCTGCTGATGATTTATTTGCCGGGGTTGAGCGAGACCGTGATGAAAGCACCGCTGCGGGTGCAATGGGCGGTGCTGGCGCTGGGGATTTTTCCCAGTGCGCTGGCCTATCTGGCGTGGGGATTTGTGCTCAGGCATGTGGATTTGAGTCGGGCGACGATGACGCTGTACCTGATTCCGCCGACGGCGATGGCTATTGCTTCGGTGGGATTGGGCGAGCGACCAAGCTTGATGGTGCTGGTCGGCTCGGCGGTAGTATTGATCAGTGTGTTGGCGTTGAATCTGGAGCGGCGGGTTTGGGGTGTTCGGGCTGTTGAGGTCTGATCCCGGAGATGTGCTGAATTCAATTCCGCAATCGCGAGCAGGCTCACTCCTACAATGGGCGGTGGATGCACATGGATTCTGGGCATGCCATAAAACCCTGTAGGAGTGAGCCTGCTCGCGATGACGCCCTGAATAACAACACATTATCAAGGCAATCACCGATCAGCGCCGATCATCCGACAACGGCGTCGGTTCATCTGCCGGCGGCACATCGTCATCCGCCGCCGGATCCTTCCAGTCGTCCGGCCGGTCAGCATCACTCAACGGATCGCGCCCTGGGGGCATTCCCATCGGCGAATCGTGATCAGCCAGGGTCGGTTCATCGGTACCGGGCAGCGGCCGGGTCGGGTCGGTGGGCAGCACTCCACCCTGAAACAGCAAATCGTTAGCCATGACGCACCTCGCTTAGGAGGTCCGGAAAACCCGGGCCGTACAGCTTGGAATCAGCCCTGCCGGCGGCGTGCTATCGAACAGACCGACGGCCATCAACCCCGAGCAGAAAACCGGTCACGGCTGTTGGTCAGGTGCAGCCACATGGCGGCACGCGCCGCATCCGGATCCTGACGCTTGATCGCATTCAGAATCGCCTCGTGTTCAAGATTGGCCAGTTGCCCCAGTTTGCTCAAATCCGCCGCGCCCCGTTCGACTGCGTTGACCCGGGTACGAGGAATCATCGCGCTGCCCAGTTGCTGCATGATCTCGCTGAAGCAGACGTTGCCGGTGGCCTCGGCGATCAGCAGATGAAAACGCCGGTCGGCCTCGACGCAACTGTCGTTGTTGGCCAGCAGCCGCTGATAGTCGTCGAGTGCCTGACGCATCTGCAGCAACTGCTGCTCGCTGCGTCGCTGTGCAGCCAGTGCGGCGGCCTGCGTTTCCAGGCCCATGCGCAATTCGAGAATGCTGCGCACCCCGAGTGCCGTATCCACATTCAGGCGCAGGCCCTGCTCCGGTACACGTTCAATGACAAAGGTGCCGATGCCGTGGCGCGTCTCGACCAACCCCGAAGCCTGCAATTTGGAAATCGCCTCGCGCACCACCGTGCGGCTGACACCGTGCTCCTGAACGATCGCGTTTTCCGACGGCAGTTTGTCGCCGGGCGACATCTGCCCGAGCAGGATGCTTTGCGTGAGTTTTTCCACCAGATCATGCGCGAGGTTATGCACGCGTTTTCGGGCGGGAGCGTCGAGATCTTCTTGCATGGTCGGTTCCGGTGAACGGGGCTTGCGGATCGTAGCACTGAGCGGATGGCTGACAAGCTTGATTCTAGCTTGAACCTACCACCAACTTGTATGACAACATTCAATAACCGCCAATTTTCTCAGCACTCCCACAAAGCCTGCACATCAGTAGCAAACGGTATTCGCTTCTTTCTCACGCCGATATCACCCAATAAAATCTAGACCAAAACCTGAGAAGGAATAAAAAAACCGTGCATCAGAGGAAATTAATCAGTCCCTCCCACTTGTAGGACAAAAAAATCAGGTTGTATGATGTCTATCAACATCGCACGACCCAGCCGTACCCCGCATAAAAATAATCAGTGGGAGAAAACCAAGTGAAAACCTCCGTCTCCGGGATGAACGAGGGCGTTGATGAAACGCTGGCATCCGCCATCTCGAAAGTGAAACGCCACGTCCTGCCGCTCTTCGTGATCATGTTCATCGTCAATTACATTGACCGGGTAAACATCGGTTTCGTCCGCACGCATATGGAACACGACCTGGGCATCGGCGCCGCCGCTTACGGCTTCGGCGCCGGCCTGTTCTTCATCGGTTACGCCCTGTTCGAAGTGCCCTCCAACATGCTCTTGCAGAAAGTCGGCGCGCGCATCTGGCTGACTCGCATCATGCTCACCTGGGGACTGGTCGCCGCCGGCATGGCGTTCATCCAGAACGAAACCCACTTCTACGTTCTGCGCTTTCTGCTCGGCGTGGCCGAAGCCGGTTTTTTTCCCGGGGTGATTTATTACTTCACCCGCTGGCTGCCGGGCGCGGAGCGCGGCAAAGCCATTGCGATTTTCCTCAGTGGTTCAGCCGTGGCGTCTTTGATCTCAGGCCCGCTGTCCGGACTGCTCCTGCAAATTGAAGGTCTGGGCCTGCACGGCTGGCAATGGATGTACTTCATTGAGGGGATGTTCTCGGTGTGCCTGTGCGTGTTCGTCTGGTTCTGGCTCGACGCCAAACCCCACGACGCGAAATGGCTGACCCGCGCCGAACAGGATGCTTTGGTCACGGCCATCGACGATGAACAGAAGGCCCGCGAGGCCGCCACGCCGATCCGGCCATCGATGGGCAAACTGCTCAAGGACCGCCAGATCATTCTGTTTTGTCTGATCTACTTCTTCATTCAACTGACGATCTACGCCGCGACCTTCTGGCTGCCGAGCATCATCAAGAAGATGGGCGAGATGAGCGACTTCCAGGTCGGCTTGTTCAACTCGATCCCGTGGCTGCTGTCGATTGTCGGCATGTATGCCTTCGCCACGTTCTCGGCCAAGTGGAAACACCAGCAGGCGTGGGTCGCCACCGCCCTGTTGATCGCCGCTGCGGGGATGTTCATGTCGACCACCGGCGGGCCGATCTTCGCCTTCGTCGCGATCTGCTTTGCGGCGCTGGGTTTCAAGTCTGCCTCGTCGCTGTTCTGGCCGATTCCACAGGCGTATCTGGATGCACGAATCGCTGCGGCAGTGATCGCGCTGATCAATTCGGTGGGCAACCTCGGCGGCTTTGTCGCGCCGACCACATTCGGCCTGCTCGAAGAACACACCGGCTCGATTCAGGGCGGCCTCTATGGCCTGGCCGCGACCTCGATCATCGCCGCGATCATCGTGTTTTTCGCCCGCACCACCGCGAAACCCACACCGGCCATTGCCGTGACCGACGCCGCGCCAAAACACGCCTGACTTCCGACTCCAGGGATAAAAACAATGAACGTAGACAACACCGCCAAAGCCCCGATCATCACCGACATGCAAGTCGTCCCGGTGGCCGGTCACGACGGCATGCTGCTCAACCTCAGCGGCGCCCACGGACCTTTCTTCACGCGCAACATTGTCATTCTCAAGGACAACGCCGGCCACACCGGCGTCGGCGAAGTGCCCGGTGGCGAACGCATTCGCCAGACACTGGAAGACGCACGCAGCCTAGTGATCGGCAGCCCCATCGGCACCTACCAGAAGATCCTCAACCAAGTGCGCCAGACCTTCGCCGACCGCGACGCCGGCGGCCGTGGCCTGCAAACCTTCGACCTGCGCATCACCATTCACGCGGTCACCGGCCTCGAAGCCGCCCTGCTCGACCTGCTCGGCCAGCACCTCGACGTACCGGTCGCGGCGCTGCTCGGCGAAGGTCAGCAACGCGATGAAGTGAAGATGCTCGGCTATCTGTTTTATGTCGGCGATCAGCGCGAAACCGACCTCGCTTACCGCAGTGAGCCGGATGCCGACAATGACTGGTTTCGCCTGCGGCACGAGAAGGCCATGACCGCCGAATCCGTGGTACGCCTGGCGGAAGCCGCGTATGCGAAGTACGGTTTCAAGGACTTCAAACTCAAGGGCGGCGTACTCAGCGGCGATGCCGAAATCGAAGCGGTGACGGCACTGGCCGAGCGCTTCCCCGAAGCGCGGATCACCCTCGATCCGAATGGCGCATGGTCGCTGAAAGAAGCGATTCGTCTTTGCCGTGACCAGCATCATGTACTGGCTTACGCGGAAGACCCGTGCGGTGCGGAAAACGGTTATTCCGGCCGCGAAGTGATGGCCGAGTTTCGCCGTGCCACCGGACTGAAAACCGCCACCAATATGATCGCCACCGACTGGCGCGAGATGGGTCACGCGATCCAGTTGCAGTCCGTTGACATCCCGTTGGCCGACCCGCACTTCTGGACCATGCAGGGATCGGTGCGCGTGGCGCAGATGTGCCATGAGTGGGGCCTGACCTGGGGCTCACACTCCAACAACCACTTCGATATTTCCCTGGCGATGTTCACCCATGTCGCTGCGGCCGCGCCGGGTGAAATTACCGCCATCGACACCCACTGGATCTGGCAGGACGGCCAGCGCCTGACCAAGGCGCCGCTGCAAATCATCGACGGTTGCGTGCAGGTGCCGCAGAAACCGGGGCTGGGCGTCGAACTGGACATGGACCAGTTGGCCAAGGCGCACGAGCTGTATAAAGGCATGGGCCTCGGCGCGCGGGATGACAGCGTGGCCATGCAGTTTTTGATTCCCGGGTGGAAATTCGATAACAGGCGACCGTGTCTGGTGCGCTGATCATCAGTTGAATTCACCACCGTCCTTGTAGGAGTGAGCCTGCTCGCGATAGCGGTGTGTCAGTCGATATAAATGTTGAATGACACACTGCTATCGCGAGCAGGCTCACTCCTACAGGGGGTATTTATTTCAACCTGAGATTTGTAGCAGCCAGTTTTTGAAGGCCATCATCGCCGCCGTTTCCGGGCGTGACTGCAACCGCGTTAACCAGTAACTCCCCGTCGTAATCTCAATCGCAAACGGCTGGCAAATCGCATCCGCCGCCAATTGCCGGGCGAACATCAGCGGCGGCGCCAACGCCACCCCGCTGCCCTGCAACGCCGCTTCCATCATCGCCAATGACGAGTCGAAGACGATGCTCTGCGGTGGTGCCGCCTGGGTCGCCAGCCCCGCCGCCTGAAACCATTCCGGCCATTCATCGGTGCGATAGGAGCGCAGCAGGTTCTGTTGCAACAGATCCCCCGGCGTGTGCAATTGCCGGGCGATTTCCGGCACGCACAACACCGACAGCGGCGCATCGAGCAAACGCGTTGCCTCAATGCCATGCCACGCCCCCGCGCCAAAACGGATCGCGTAATCCAGCCCTTCTGCCGCAACGTCCACGCGATTGTTGTTCGTCGACAGCCGTAAATCTATGAGCGGATGTTTCGCCCGAAAGTCCGCCAGCCTCGGCAACAACCAACCCACGGCGAACGTGCCGACCGCGCCAACCGTCAACATCTCGCGATATTGTCCACCGGCCAGGCGTTCCAGAATCTGCGCGATATGGTCAAACGAAGTGCTCAACACCGGCAGCAAGGTTTCGCCCTCACTGGTCAGCATCAGCCCACGGGGCAAGCGTTTGAACAGGGTCACGTTGAGCTGCGCTTCGAGGCTTTTGACCTGATGACTGACGGCGGCCTGGGTGACGCACAACTCCACGGCAGCACGGGTGAAGCTCAGATGCCGCGCCGATGCTTCGAAAGCGCGCAATGCATTGAGCGGCAATTGAGGTCGAATCATGCCATGTCCCAAATTTTTCTAATGGCTCATCCGAGTTTTCATCGTTTGCCGATGAATGCCAGACTGCCTAAATTGTCGGCGCTGATCAGCCGCCCAACGTTGAAATTGCCCGCAGTCTAGCGGGATATCACCCTCAACACTCATGGAGAGTGGTTCACTCATGTCCTTCATCAACCCGACCAAAGTCATTTCCCGCAGTGCTTTCGGCCTGTTATTCGGCGCTGCCACGTGCATGGCAGCCCCACAAACCGATGAACAACTGCAAGCGCTGGTCAACGGTGTGGTCACACCGGTGATGCAACAACAAAACATTCCCGGCCTGGCCATCGCACTCACTTATAACGGCAAGGCGCATTACTTTAACTACGGCGTCGCCGCCAAGGATACCGGGCAGAAAGTCAGCGAAAACACCCTGTTTGAAATCGGTTCGGTGAGTAAAACCTTCACCGCAATGCTCGCCGGTTACGCCCAGGCAACGGGCAAACTGGACCTTTCGACCAAGTCCAGCCAACTCTGGCCGGAACTCAAAGGCAGTGCTTTCGACAACATCAGCGTGCTGCAACTGGGCACCTATAGCGCCGGCGGTTTGCCGTTGCAGTTCCCTGACGCAGCGGACTCCGCCGACAAAATGCTCGGCTATTACCAGCAATGGAAACCGGCTTATCCGCCGGGCAGCCATCGTCTGTATTCCAATCCGAGCCTGGGCCTGTTCGGTTACCTGACGGCGAAAAGTCTCGGCCAGCCATTTGATCAGGCCATGAGTGAAACCCTGCTGCCGCAACTCGGCCTCAAGCACACCTTTATTCAAGTGCCCGCGTCCGAAGAGCAGTTCTACGCCAAGGGTTATGACAAAAACGACCAGCCCGTGCGAGTCAGCCCCGGTGCTCTCGACGCCGAAGCCTATGGCATCAAGACCAGCGCGGCGGACATGCTGCGTTACGTCGAGGCCAACCTGAAACCGGCCAGCCTGCAACAACCGCTGCAAAACGCCATCGCCGCGACGCACACGGGTTACTACAGCGTGGGCGACATGACCCAAGGCCTGGGCTGGGAACGTTATGCGTATCCGATCAGCCTGAAAAAACTGCAGGACGGCAACTCGACGCCGATGGCGATGGAGGCGCACAAGGTCAAATGGCTGAACGCACCGCAGCCTGAACCGGCGAATGTGCTGTACAACAAAACCGGCGCCACCGGTGGCTTTGGCGCGTACGTGGCGTTTGTGCCGTCGAAGGATCTGGGCATCGTGATCCTGGCCAACAAGAATTACCCGAATGCGGAACGGGTGAAGATTGCGCATGAGATTTTCAGTGCGCTGAAGGACTGACCCAAAACCGTGGTGAGGGGATTTATCCCCGATGGGCTGCGAAGCGGCCCCAATCCGAACAACTGGGTTTGCATTACATACACCGTATCGAATGGCTTTGGGACTGCTTCGCAGCCCATCGGGGCGGTGCGACGTTTCGCTAAATCCCCTCACCACAGGGTTCTCTACTCACAAAAAAATGGGCGACCTCCTGAGGTCGCCCATTTTGTTTCAGCGCTTAAAGCTGCGCCTGCAACCGCCACCCGATGACATCCATCAAGTCACAACTGTCACGCAACGGAATCGCCAACACCCGGGCGAAATCCTGCAATAGCAAGGCATCGTGTCCCTTGCCCTCTTCCAGCGCCAAGGTTTCCAGCAACTGCGTCACACAGCGCAAGCGATACGCCGCCGTACCGTGCAACACGTCTACGGGTGCTTCGCTGTCGATCAGCAGACATGGAATCTTGCAGTCGATACCGGTAATGGGGATGTAGCGCGCCATGCTTGAACCTCCCTGTTCAATGTTGAATTGCGGTTTGCTGCGGGTCGAGATTGTCCAGTGCGCGGTTGACCAGCAACTCGCCGGTCACGGCCAATTGCTGAATCGCCAAGGCGAGGCTGCGCTGGGAATCGTCCAGCTTGCAGGCCATGTCGGTGGTCAGGACGTTAAGTGAGACGAGGGTTTCGCAAGCGTGGGTTAGCAGCGTGGGGGTATCGATATCGGGGCGGAGGGTGAAGACGTAGCTGACGGGATCGGGGTGATTCGGGTCGCGGAGGCGATTGTTGCGGGAGTCGAAGGATCCTGAAGTCATGGGGGATTCAGCAGGACTTGGAGTATGTTTTTTCATAAATTAAACCCTCGGGGCATTTAAAGAAAAACTGCCAAACTCACTTCCACGAGAGGGTGGCAGCTTTGCGCAGGTGTGGAAGTCCGGGACAACCCGAGGAACCCGGTGCACTCGAGAGTGCTCCTGCGCATAGCTGCCATAAGCCACAATGTTGGCATATAAATCGCCGACATGTGTTTACGGGCGCATATGCGCTCTCGGGAAATCACCGGACTTCCACATCCGACCGCTGTTTTTTTCAGCGGCCAAAAAAGGATATTCCCCTGCCCCACAGCGCACCAGTTCACCAACGCCGCCGCGACTTGCAGGAAAAATCCACGGTCGACGCAGGCCTTTGCCTCAGACATTTCCGTAGGAATATGCTGCAACGAATTTTGAGGAGTGACTGAATTTGTTGTATCTACACTGCATCGAATCAATCCGCGTCCACGAGTGACATAATGCGCGCCAAAGCATACAAACCGACTGAGCGGCAAAGGGCGTTGTAATGGAAATCACCAAACTTAAGCTAAAGGACTTTGGCAGGTTCAAAGAACTGACTCTTGAACTCGCCCCAACCTTAAAACACCCTTCGAATGTAACTGTTTTGGTGGGTAACAATGGTGCAGGCAAAACAACACTTCTCAAGTCGCTTGCCGTATCGCTGAGCTGGCTGGTTGCAAGAATTCGCACTGAAAAAGGCAATGGCAGCCCCATTGCACAAGAAGAAATCCGGAATGGCGCGTCTAGTTCGGTCATTACAATTGCCGTAGCAGACTATACCCATCCAGGATTAAGTTTTCCCGATGACCCAAATAGCCCTTTTTTCGTTTGGGCAATTGGCCGAGGAAGACAAGGGCATAAAACCCCTATGCATAGCACCCTGACAGAAGTAACCCTCCTGGCAGATCATTACCGTTCTGGTTTGACCGAAGACGACAAAGCCTCCCTCCCCCTAATCGCCTACTACCCGGTCGAACGCTCCGTCCTCGAAATCCCGCTAAAAATCCGCACCAAACACACCTTCGACCAACTCGACGGCTACGACAACTCGCTCAACCGAGGCGTCGACTTCCGCCGTTTCTTCGAATGGTTCCGCGAGCGCGAGGACAGCGAAAACGAGACCGGCATTTCCGACACAGCTCTGGCCGAAATCTCCGAGAAATTCGGCACCGACAGCGATGTCTGGAAAACCCTGGCCAATCTGAAAGCCTCCTCCCGCGACCGCCAGTTGACCGCCGTGCGCTCAGCCATCGCCGCATTCATGCCCGGCTTTACCAACCTGCGTGTCCAGCGCAAACCACGCCTGCACATGGCCATCGACAAGGACGGCGTCACCCTCAACGTCGCCCAACTCTCCCAAGGCGAGAAGTCGATGATGGCACTGGTCGGTGATATCGCACGGCGCTTGGCGATGATGAACCAGTCGCTGGACAACCCGCTGCACGGCGACGGCATCGTGCTGATCGACGAAGTCGATCTGCACCTGCACCCAAGATGGCAGCGCAGCCTGATCCGGCAGTTGAGCGAAACCTTCCCGAACTGCCAGTTCGTCCTGACCACGCACTCGCCGCTGGTGATCAGCGACGCCAAGGATGTGCTGGTTTACGTACTCAATGACGGCGAAATCCGCGAACACAACGGCCTGTACGGTCTGGATGCTAATCAGGTGCTGTTGGAAGTCATGGACACCGATATTCGCAACAGCGACGTGCAGAAACGCCTGAATCGATTGATGGAATGTTTGCAGGACGGTGAGCTGAAGAAAGCTCAGACGCTTTTCACCGAGCTTTCCAAGGAGCTTCCCGAGGGTCATATCGAGCTGGCAAAAGCCGCTTTGCTGATCCGCAAACTGGAGTTGCGCAGTGCGTAAGATTCTCAAAGGAACTGAGCCAGCATCGCTGAGCCAATGGAAGGTCAGAAACAACACCGCAACTTATCGCGATTTGCCCGCCGAAGAACGTCAATCCGTTCGCGCAGCTTGTATCACTGAACAATTCGGACTCTGCGCTTATTGCTGCCAGTCCATCTCCGCTGGCGCCGCACACAACGAACACGTCGCAGCCCAGGATCGATTCCCTGCGCGCACCCTGGACTTCAGCAACATCGTTGCCAGTTGCGAGAGTCGTCATCACTGTGGGCATGGTCGAAAGACTCAGCCGCTCAAAGTGACGCCGTTCATGGCTGAGTGCGAAACCGAGCTCAAGTTTTACCTGTCCGGACGCGTCGTTGGCAAAACCGACCGAGCCACAGAATCAATCAAGACGCTGAATCTTGGCGACACCGAAGAAAGCAATCGCGGCCTCATCGAAAAACGCAAACGGATGGTCGATGACCTTATCTTTACCGGAGGGCTGCGACCTGACGGACTGGAGGACGAGGATCTCTTGAGCATCCTTCTCGAAGATATGTTGACGCCTCAAAGGGGTCAGCTTCAGCCCTTCTCTCCCGTTTTGGTCAATGTAATCCGCCAGATTCTGCCGTGATGCACCTGGCAGCAGATTAATATTTGCGAAACTTGAAGATCAACAGATCGCAGCCTGCGGCAACTCTTACATTGACCGAGTGAAAACCCGATCCTGTAGGAGCTGCCGCAGGCTGCGATCTTTTGCAGGCAACAAAAAATGGGCGACCTGTTGAGGTCGCCCATTTTTTGATTCAGGCCATGCCATCAGTCATCCGGCATTTCCGGTGGCTTGGCCGGTTTGGCGGGTTTTGTCGGTTTGGCACCTTTCGCGCCTTTCGTCGCCGGTTCGGTGGCCGCGGGTGTCGTCGCCACGGACGGTGGGGCGATGTCCTTCTCGGTGGCTGGCAACGCATCAACGGTGTCGAAGATTTTCTTCAGGTCCACTGACTTCGCTTCATCCCCCGACGCCGAGAGTTTGGTCTCGCCGTCCTTGCCGACCAGGAACACTTTCGGATAAGCCCCGGCACCCAGTTTCAGAGAGCGCAGCAACGCCATGGTGTCCTGCTGGCCAAGGTCCTTGCCATCGAGCTGGCCGGTCATGTTGAGGATGGTGTAGACCTTGATGTTGCGATCGGCGACGCCTTTCTTGTTCGCCGGATCCTCCAGCGACTTTTTCAGGCCCACCCACACGGGGTCAACGGTGCTTTGCGCGATCACGATCAGCGGTCGGGCACGGCCCATATCTCCGGCAGTCGGCGAATCGTTTTCAGCGGCGAACAAGGGGCCGGCAATCGCCAGCAAGAGTGTCAGGGTCATTGACCTGATGAGCATGCGCATCTCCTTTTGATATCCACGCTCTAATGATTGCGCATCGTGGCGATTGTTCCGGGCGCGCCCGGCAAATATGTTTCGCCTTGTCAGAAGCTTAGGTCAGCCCGGACATTGCGCAACCGGATGCGCGCAATCGTGAGGTGGATTTGATTACCTTTCATGAGCGCATTAGGGTGGTCGTTTCGCCGACGAAATGGAGTTCAACCGCATGCACCTCGACTACCTTTGCGATCACCCCGAACTGATTGAAGAACTGGCCGAACTCAACTTCAAGGAATGGGGTGAATTTCGCCCGGGCGATACCCTTGTAGCACGCACCGAACGTATGCGCGCGGCGTGCGGCAAGGGCGCGATTCCCAGCGTGGTGGTGGCGATCGAAGACGGCAGGTTGCTCGGCGGCGCGCTGCTGATCGACAGCGATATGAAAACCCGCCCGGACCTGACGCCCTGGCTGGCCGGGGTTTATGTGAAAGCCGAGGACCGTGGACGCGGGATCGCTTCGCAACTGGTCAAGCGGATTGTTGAAGAGGCTGCGGGGCTGGGTGTGCGGGAGTTGTATCTGTACACCGACGCGGCGCAATCACTGTATGCGCGGCTGGGCTGGGAAGTGGTCGAGGATCTGGTCTACGAAGATTTGCCGGTGACGATCATGAAGTACACCTTTGCCGACTGAGATAACCCCTGTGGCGAGGAGATTTATCCCCTTACCACAGGTTTTGTTCCGACTCAGAGATTGAGGCCGGATCAGAACGCCAATTTGTAACCGATCAACACCAGCATCGTCGCCAGACACGGACGCAGCACTTCATCAGAGATGCGTCCGGTCAGGTGGCTGCCGAGCCAGATGCCTGGCAGCGAACCGACCAGCAAAAAGCCCAGCACGCCCCAATCCATGTTGCCCATGCTCGCGTGGCCAAGACCTGCCACCAGCGTCAGCGGCACGGCGTGAGCGATTTCGGTGCCAACCAGACGGCGCGTTGGCAACAGCGGATAGAGGATGAACAGCGCGACCGTGCCCAAGGCACCAGCACCGATCGAGGTCAGGGCAACCATGGTGCCGAGGATCAGACCGGTGATCACGGTCATCACGTTCAGCCGCGAACCACTCGGGTTGTAGTTGCCGCCCGCACGTTTGTGAGCGAATTCGAGCAAGCGTTTCTTGAAGAAAATCGCCAGCGCGGTGGCGAACAACACGAAGCCCAACGCCTGCTTGATGATGGCGTTCATCGCATCCGGCGCGGTGTGCAGGGTGCTGAGAAACCACAGGGTCATGGCCACTGCCGGCACGCTGCCGAGGGTAAGCCAGCCGGTAATGGCCCAGTCGATGTTCTTGTTCTTGCGATGAACCAGCACACCACTGGATTTGGTAATGGCGGCGTACAGCAGGTCAGTGCCCACCGCCGTTGCCGGGTTGATGCCGAACCACAGCAGGATCGGCGTCATCAATGAACCACCGCCGACACCGGTCATGCCGACGATAAACCCCACCACCAGCCCGGCAATCATCAGGCCGAAATTTGCCAATTCCATTAAACCGTCCAGAAAAACGACAGGAAAAATCTGGCCCGCAGCATAGCGATTTTTCTTATAACCACATATATCGATGCGGTCTATCGTTATGCAATATCGAAATCACCACTATTCTCCACCTGTGGGAGCGAGCCTGCTCGCGAAGACGTAGTGTCAGTCGACAGATGAGTTGAATGACCCACCGTATTCGCGAGCAGGCTCGCTCCCACAAAGGTTATGGAGTGGTTGATGAGTCAATGCTGGCGCCGCCCCGGTTTGAAGCTGTGGGTCTTGTTGATCCACACCGTCGCCAAAGCGATGAGGGACAGAATCAGCAGCGCCCACGGAAACGACATCGCCCCCGCCCGATCCAGCAACAAGCCGCCAAACAAGCCACCGCCGGCAATCGCTACGTTCCAGGAGGTGGTGAGCATCGCCTGCACCACGTCGACATGCTCACCGGCCGAGTCCGCCGCCGAAGTCAGCAGCAAGGTGGCCGAGCCGCCAAACGACAGGCCCCACACCGCCATGCAGGCATAAATGAGCAACGGTGACGGCGCAATCAGCGCCAACACCAGTGCTGTCAGTGCAAACACCGCAAGGCTGATCAACGTCAGCCAGCGCAACCAGCGATCCACCAGCAGGCCGATGATCCAGATTCCCACCAGCGAACACAGGCCAAACACCAGCAACACCAGATCGACCCGGTCGGCGAGACCGGCCTGCATCAAAAACGGTGAGATGTAGGTGTAGAGAATGTTGTGCCCGAGCATCCACGTCAGCACCACGAACAACACCGGCCGCACGCCCGGCAGGCGCAACGATTCGAGCAATGGCAGACGCTCGTCACTGGCCTGCCCCGGTCGATCCGGCACCGCGATGACGATCCACGCTGCCAGCACGAGGGCCAGCGCCGACATGATCCCGAACGACGCACGCCAGCCGATCAGATTGCCCAGCCACGTCCCCGCCGGCGTGCCCAACGACAGCGCCACCGGGGTGCCGAGCATGGCAATCGCCAGCGCCCGCCCCTGCTGATGCACCGGCACGATCCCGCGCGCATACCCGGCCATGATCCCCCACGACAGCCCCGCCGCCATCCCGGCGAGAAAGCGCGAGGCCAGGGTCAGACCGTAGTGGGTGGAAAACGTGGTGATGGTGTTGAACAGCAGAAACCCGCCCACCGTCATCAACAACACCCGCCGCCGAGGCCAGCCACGCGTGGCGACGGTCAGCGGGATCGCCGCGACTATCGAACCCAGCGCGTACAACGTCACCAGTTGCCCGGCGAGCACTTCGCTGACGTTGAGGCCCACGCCGATTTGCGGCAGCAGCCCGGCCGGCAGAGTTTCGGTGAGGATGGCAATGAAACCGGTCATGGCGAACGCCAGCAACGCGGCATAAGGCAGTTTGTCCGCACGGGCGGTGCGGTCGACGCGGCTGAAATCGGCGCTTGCGGGGTCGGTCATGACGGGTACTGCTCCCTTTTGATCAATAGCGGCGATGGATTGTATACAAAAACCGCATTGGCTATTGAGTCAATGTGCACCACATAACCTTGTGGGAGCTGGCTTGCCAGCGATGAGGCCAGGTCAGGCAACACTGCTTTGCCTGACCCACCGCTATCGCTGGCAAGCCAGCTCCCACAGGGTTTTGTGGTGCATTGATCATCACCGCCCCCGCCGAACTCACTGCACCGGCAGGAAATTCAGGAACAGCAAACTCTGTGCATAGTTAAGGCCGATCCGCCGGTAACGCTCATCAAGCATCTGCGTGATCAGGTCCAGCCGCGCCACAATTTTGCCGAACTCGGTGGCGAAACTCAGGTTGCTGCCCTCCTCCGAGATCTCGTTGGAGAACAACAACGGCTGGCCTTCCTTGTTCTGTCGCTGGGACAAAATCCACGTGGCTTTTTCGATATTGCGTGCAGCGTTGTGCACGAATGTCGGATTGATCGCGTCGGTCATGTAGAACTCGGTGCGATTGCCATGGGCGGTCACCAGCATGCTGCCGATCGCATAGATAAACGCACCGACGCGATCACCGAGAAACTCCGGACTCATCGCATAGCTGAGCGCAGCCAGATCCTTGCGATCGCCGAGCACCGGCAGCGGCTGTTGCTGCTCGATGGCCAGGCGCACCTGCTTCACCGCTGTGCTGATGTTGAGGAAACCGGATTTGCGCAGTTCTTCGGGGTTGCGCAGATACAGCTTGCCCATCAAGCGGTAGAGGCTGTTGAGGTTGTCGCGCATCGCCAACGTCGCCATGCGGTCGACGCTGGTCTGCAGGAATTCCTGCGGCTGGCCTTCACGCATCTGATTGAAAAAGCCGTTGCCGTCCTGGTGGCTGCAACCGCTGAACAGCAGCGACGACAAACACACCAGCAGCAGGCACGGTCGGCGGAAAAACACAGTGATCAGATGAAAAACGCTCGGCATGAATTCTCGAACAGGCACATTCCTGTGCGGCGGGAGTCACCGCATCCTGGCCATGGATAGAGCCGCCGATTGCGAAAAAGTGCAGTGCCCACGGTATTTCCCGACCTTCGGCAACCATTTAGTCCGACTTTATTTTTGCAATAAACGTTTAATCCGCTATAAATTTTCACTCACATCGCAAATAGCATGACTAATACCATCCCTACATGGGATTCGAAAACAAAAACAAAAAGGAAGGTCAACCATGCTTCAATCCCGTCACCTGCTCTCCGGCCTCGGACTCTCTCTGATGATCGCCACCCTTTCCGCCAACGCGGCGGGCCTCAGCGCCGAACACAAAGCCTTCGGCAAAACCAATGACGGCACGCCCGTCGAGCAATACATCCTGCGCAACAGCCACGGCATGCAAGCGACCGTCATCACCTACGGCGCGACCCTGCAATCGCTGAAAGTGGCGGACAAGCACGGCAAGTTCGACGATGTCGTGCTCGGTTTCGATGATGTGCAGGGTTATCAGAAAGGCACCGCGTATTTCGGCGCGACCATCGGCCGGTTTGGCAATCGTCTGGCCGAGGGCGCTTTCGAACTCGATGGCAAGCGCTATCAAGTGCCGCAAAACGACAAGACCAATGCACTGCACGGCGGCACGCAGGGCTTCGACAAGAAAGTCTGGAAAGCACAAGAAACCAAGGACAAGGATTCGGTCGGCGTGACCCTGACGTATCTGTCGGCGGACGGCGAAATGGGCTTCCCCGGCAACCTCACCACCGAAGTGACCTATCGCCTCACCGACAACAATGAGTTGCGCATCGACTACAAGGCCAGCACCGACAAACCGACGGTGCTCAACCTGACCAACCACAGCTACTTCAACCTCGCCGGCGCCGGCAATGGCGACATTCTCAAACAGGTCGCCACGCTGCACGCCAGCCATTACACCCCGGTCACTGCCAAATTGATCCCGTCCGGCGAACTGGCGCCCGTGGCGGGCACGCCGATGGATTTCACCAAACCGACCGCAATCGGCACGCATATCAAGGCTGATCATCCGCAGTTGAAATTCGCCGAGCCGAAACAGGGTGGTTTCGATTTCAACTGGGCGCTGGATACCAAGGGCGACATCGGCAAAGTTGCTACTGAGGTGAGTGATCCACAGTCTGGTCGTGTGCTGCAGTTGTTCACCACGGAACCGGGGGTGCAGTTCTACACCAGCAACTTCCTCGACGGTACCGTCAAGGGTAAGGGCGGCAAGGTGTATCCGCATTGGGGCGCGTTTACCCTGGAAACGCAGCACTATCCGGACTCGCCGAACCAGCCGAACTTCCCGAGTACTCGGCTTGATCCGGGGCAGACTTATGCCCACAGCGTGGTGCTGAAGTTCTCCGCAAAATAGCTCCACACTGCATCTGTGGCGAGGGAGCTTGCTCCCGCCGGGCCGCTAAGCGGCCCCGTCATCTATCATTGTCGAAGTGCTTGGGAACGGCAAAAACCCTGACAATATCCTCACCACAGGCAACTTCATAAAACCTGCTTTCGTAGAAATTAAAGATCGTCTCTACACCGCAGTTTTCCTAACCTTCCGTTCTAAAGCGAAATCAGATCCTGCACACACAAGAACGAGGATCAACTGCGGTGCTCCAGAAAGAAATAAAAAACGCCCGCGTTCGGCGAGCGTCTTTGGTGTTTGATCAGGTCAGATCAGCCCTCGATCAGCCCGGCGCTTTTCAATCCCTCGCGCATGCCTTGATCGGCCTGTTCGCACCACTGCTTGAGCGTCAGGTTCGATGGCAGGTTGGCTTCCAGTTTCTGGTATTTACCTTCCGTCAGCACTTCCCCTTTGCGCCCGTTGGCTTCGCTTTTGTCTCCTTCGCTCTTGTCCATCTCCCCCGGCATCTCGGACACAAACCCTACCATTTTGTTGGCGTTATCCACGCTGTCGGCTTTCAGCAAGCCTTTGTCAACGCAATGCTTGATCAGGCCGGCCGTGTTACGTCCCATGTCATATATTCCCTTCAGCGTGGCAGCGTCCGGCCCCTCCGCGTGGGCAACATTGACGGTGCCGAAAGCGGCAGTGATGGCAAAAAAGAAAGCAGCTTTTTTCATGTTTATTCCTTTAAATTTGAAGCGACTTGTTGAACACCGAACTATAACTGAGGCTTTTTGTAGTGACCTTGCGCGCGCCGCCACCACCAGGTACATCATCCGTAAACTGCTTCATGGCAGGCCTGACCAGCAGTGCGGATTAAAGCGTTGCAATCAAACGATTCAATGCGCGTGAGCAGCCTCGTCGCTTTGCATCTCTACTCATCGAATCGTGAGTGAACGGTTCTAACGTTTCGCGAACCGCTTTCTTAGCTATTTCATTGAAGTGTGCATTATCAAAATCACACTCCACCGTTGAAACAATATAAGAATTGCGCCTGGACCACTGGTCGAATGTTATGACGATTTTTTCTTCAAAAATCAGTGCCCCATCACTTTTATCCTCGATAAAAAAGAACGCCATACGATTCGTATCGACATGCCCCCTTGATGTAGCAAATGGCTGCCTTCTCAAAAGCGAAGTCAGCCTGACCCCACCGGCAACACCAAGACCTCCCCCCAAACTCTCGCTCGCAAAAAAATACTGCTTGAAAACAACCGTTATTTTTCTACGAAAATAAGGGACTTCGAATGCTTTCTCGAAAGAATGAAAACCACCCGGATCGCCGATCAGTTCAAAATCGGCGCTTATGAAATCCGACTCGGAAACGCCGCTCAACCCAAAAATACCTGGCTGAAGATTACCCTCCCCCTCTATGAACAACTGAACAAGCTGATGAAAATCAGTAGAAATCATGTATTCCCTTATTACGCGCTACCGGCGTTTGTACCCGCGGCATGCTGTTGTTATCAAACTTCATGCCAGATATCACAAAGCCCTTGCGGATCAGGGTCCTGAGCGAAACCTATCGTATTCCTACGTCGCTTGAACCGAAATAAACGACGAAAAGTGCGCAACTTCTTGCGCACTTGTGAAATGGCCTTGCCCTCGCGAAAGGTCAATCGCCGTCGCCGAACCGAAGATCCTCATTTGGAACCCCTGCGCTATCCTGCTGCCCACTAAAAGATATCGACACGTTCAGAAAGGAGGTTGCATGCGTACTCTCGAATTGGCCGGTGTGCAGGTGCCGGTGATTGGCCAGGGCACCTGGCGCATGGGCGAAGACCGTTCGGCGCACACGCGTGAAGTGGCGGCGCTGCGCACGGGTATCGAGTTGGGCATGACCCTGATCGATACGGCGGAGATGTACGCCGAGGGTGGTGCCGAAACAGTTGTCGGCGAAGCCATTGCCGGTATTCGCGATCAGGTGTTTCTGGTCAGCAAGGTCTACCCGCACAACGCCAGCCGCAAAGGCATCCCGCAGGCTTGCGAACGCAGCCTGCGCCGGCTCGGTACAGATTACATAGACCTTTATCTGTTGCATTGGCGCGGCCAGTATCCGCTGGAAGAAACCGTCGAGGCGTTCGAACGCCTGCGCGAGGACGGCAAGATCGGTCGTTGGGGCGTGTCGAATTTCGACGTCGATGACCTCGAAGAACTTTCAAGTTCAGCCTGCGCGACCAATCAGGTGCTCTACAACCTGGAAGAGCGCGGCATCGAATTCGACCTGCTGCCGTGGTGCCAACACCAGCGCATGCCGTTGATGGCCTACTGTCCGATTGGTCAGGGCGGCGCGATGCTGGCTGAACCGCTGCTGAATCAGATTGCCATTCGTCATGGGGTAACCCCCGCACAGGTTTCGCTGGCGTGGATTCTGCGTCAGGATGGTGTGATTGCGATTCCCAAGGCTGTGCGACCGGAACATGTGCAACTCAATGCACAAGCGGCGCAGCTGCAACTGGAGGCCGGGGATCTGGCGGCGCTGGACCAGGCGTTTCAAGCGCCACAACGCAAGCAGCGGCTGGCCATGGTCTGAGCCAGCAGCTGGCGAGGGCTTCGCGATGAGAAGCACTGATCAGTACGACCCGTTCAATCTGCAACGATTTGTCCTGGCCCAGGACCCGGTGTTCGAACGGGTTCAGCGCGAACTCGACGAAGGCCGCAAACGCAGCCACTGGATGTGGTTTGTCTTCCCGCAGTTCGCCGGATTGGGCGGCAGCGAAATGTCCCGACGCTTCGCCATCGGCTCGGCCGCCGAAACCCGCGCTTATCTGGATCACCCGTTGCTCGGCGCGCGGCTGCGCACCTGCACGCAGCTAGTGTTGAATGTGCAGCAGCGCTCGATTGCCGAGATTTTCGGCCATCCCGATGACCTGAAATTTCATTCTTCAATGACGCTGTTCGCCCAGTTTGCCGCTGAAGACAGCCTGTTCAATCAGGCACTGGAGCGTTACTTCCACGGCATTCTCGATGAATGGACGCTGCAGTTGCTCGACTCAAAACAGGCCCAACTGCCCGCCGATCAGGGTTGAGAAGTCGTCGTCGACAAACGGCAGGATCGCATCCGCCACCGGTTGCAGTTGCCGGGTGATGTAGTGGTCGTAGTCGATGGCGGCACGACGCACTTCCAGTGGCTCGGGGCCGGCCAGGGTGATGACGTAGCTGATCCAGCCGCCGTTCTGATATTGCCGAGGGCGCCCGTGCTGGGCGTTGTAATCATCAGCCAACCGCGCCGCGCGCACATGCGGCGGGACGTTGCGTTCGTAGTCGTCGAGAGTGCGGCGCAGGCGCTTGCGGTAGACCAGTCGATCATCAAACTCACCGGCGAGGGTTTTGCGCACGTAGTCGCGCACGTAGTCCTGATACGGCTTGCGCTGGAAGATTCGCTCGTAGAGTTCCTGCTGAAATTGCCGGGCCAACAGCGACCAGTCGGTGCGCACAGTTTCCAGGCCTTTGTAGACCATTTCCTCCGTGCCATCGGCGCGAGTCACCAGACCGGCGTAGCGCTTCTTGCTGCCCTCCTCCGCGCCCCGAATGGTCGGCATCAGAAAGCGTTTGTAGTGAATTTCAAACTGCAATTCGAGGGCACTTTCCAGCCCGTACTCATCACGCACGTGCGCCCGCCACCAGTCGTTGACGTGTTTGACCAGCGCATGACCGATGTTCGCCGCTTCTTCCTGCCCGTGTGGGCGCCGCAGCCAGACAAAGGTCGAGTCGGTGTCGCCGTAAATCACCGCGTGGCCCTGCTCTTCGATCAGCTTGCGCGTGCGTAGCATGATCTCGTGGCCACGCAGGGTGATCGACGACGCCAGGCGCGTATCGAAGAAGCGGCAGCCGCTGGAACCGAGTACGCCGTAGAAGGCGTTCATAATGATTTTCAGCGCTTGCGACAGCGGCGCGTTGTGCTCGCGCTTGGCGGTCTCGCGGCCCTCGGCGACTCGCGAGACGATGGCTGGCAGGCAATGGCGGCTGCGCGAGAAACGTGCGCCGCGGAAACCCGGCACTGAATCGGCATCGTCCGGGTGCTGCAAACCTTCGATCAGCCCCACCGGATCGATCAGAAAGGTGCGGATGATCGACGGATACAGACTCTTGTAATCGAGCACCAACACCGACTCATAAAGGCCCGGTTGTGAGTCCATGACAAAACCACCGGGGCTGGCTTGCGGCGGATTGGTGCCCAGGTTCGGCGCGACGAAACCCTGTCGATGCATCAGCGGCATATACAAATGGGTGAACGCCGCCACCGAGCCGCCGCTGCGATCCGCCGGCAGGCCGGTGACACTGGCGCGCTCGAGCAAAAAGGTCAGCAGTTCGGTCTTGGCGAAGATCCGCGTGACCAGTTCGCAGTCCTTGAGGTTGTACTTGGCGAGCGCCGGTTTGTCCTCGGCGAACATGCGGTTGATCTCGTCCATGCGCTGGTACGGATTGTCGATGGACTTGCCTTCGCCGAGCAGGGTCTGCGCGACGTTCTCGAGGCTGAACGAAGGGAAGCTCCAGGTTGCCGAACGCAGGGATTCGATGCCATCGATGATCAGCCGCCCCGCCGCCGAAGCGAAGTAGTGGTTGCGACTGCCGTGTTCGCGCCACTGCATCTCTTCACCGCCACGGCCGATCTTCAGCGGCACGCCGAGGCGCCGTGCGTGTTCGTGGAGGATGCGCAAATCGAATTGCACGACGTTCCAGCCAATGATCGCGTCGGGGTCGTGCAGCGCGAACCAGTCGTTGAGTTTCTTCAGGATGAGCGTGCGCGAGTCGCAGTATTCGAGGTCGAAGTCAACGATGCTGGCGTCACCGTTCGGCGCGCCGAGCATGTACACCTGGCGCTCGCCGCAGCCTTCCAGGGCGATGGAATACAACTCGCCGGTTTCGGTAGTTTCGATATCGAGCGAGACCAGGCGTAGTTTCGGCCGGTACTTGGGGTCCGGTTTCAATTGCGCGTTGAGCAATACGCCGTCGTTATCGGCTGTACCGTTGAACAGGACCGGCGCGGTGATGAAACGCTCCATCAGATAGCGTTCCGGCGGGCGCACATCGGCTTCGAAAACGTCGACACCGTTACGGTTGAGCGCGGTTTCAAGGCGCATCAACTGGCCGTGTTGCTGGCAATACAGGCCCAGCACCGGACGATGTTCGAAGTCCTGCAGGGCCAACGGGCGCAGTTCGACATTCTTTTCGTCGTGCAGCAAGCGTTCGGCCGCTTCACGCTGCTCGGCGGGGATAAACGCCACCGACGGCTGATGCGGCAAGCGCACACGGCGCGGCCCGGCGTCGGTCGCCAGCCAGAACTCGACTTCGGTGCCGGCCGGGGTATCGCGCCAATGCCGGGTCAGGACGAAGCCCTGCTGTAAATCCACCACTGCGACCTCAGGAATTGAAACAGAAAGGCATTCTACGCAGCATTGCCGGGAATGCCCCCATCCTCTGTGGCGAGGGAGCTTGCTCCCGCTCGGCTGCGTAGCAGTCGCAAAATCAGACAATGCGGTGTATCAGGCAAACCGAATTCTCAGGATTGGGGCCTGCTGCGCAGTCCAGCGGGAGCAAGCTCCCTCGCCACAGGGATCATTCTCAGCCTCGGTTCTTCAGTGATCGGGATATTTTTCGGCAAATGACGTTTTTTGCGTGCTATCTGCCGCTTTGCCACCTTGCTCTGCGCGCTTGCGTCTACGATGCTTGGATAACAACGACAACACCTGAGTAACCGCCATGAAGACCGTCGCCCAACTGCTCAAGCTCAAAGATCAGAAAAATCAGGAAGTGCACCAGATCAAACCTGATCACATGGTGCTCGAAGCGCTGATGAAGATGGCCGAGAAAAACGTCGGCGCCTTGCTGGTGGTGGAAAACGACGAAGTGGTCGGCATCATCAGCGAACGCGATTACGCGCGCAAACTGGTGCTGCATGGCCGCTCTTCGGTGGGCACGCCGGTTCGCGACATCATGGTGTCGAACGTGATCACCGTCGACACTCACCAGACCGTCGACACCTGCCTGGGCATCATGTCCGACAAACGCTTGCGCCACTTGCCGGTGGTGGAGAACGGCAAGCTGATCGGCCTGCTGTCGATCGGTGACCTGGTCAAGGAAGCGATTGCCGAACAGGCCGAGCTGATCAAGCAGCTGGAGCAGTACATTCGCGGGGAATAAATCGCAAAAACACCGCCGCCCCCCTGTAGGAGTGAGCCTGCTCGCGATAGCGGTCTGTCAGCTAAAAACAAGGTGGCTGACAGACCGCTATCGCGAGCAGGCTCACTCCTACATTTGGATAGGTGGTGGGTTCAGGCGGGCCAATGCCGGGCGAAGACCGGCGCCAGCACTGGATGCCGGTCAATCCGCTGCAACCACGCATAGAACCCCGGTCGCGCCTGACGCAAATGCTCGCGGCTCCCGGCCCAGCGCGTCACCACCGCCGCCAGCACATCCAGCGCTCCGGGCGTTTCGTCATCCAGGTACAACTCGCCAGAGAACTCGTCGGCGAACACCTCCCAACTCCAGTGCAAGCGCTCCCGAGCTCCGGCCATCAGGTTCTGCCGCGAAGCTTCGTCGGGCATTACCAGCCAGCGCTCGGGGTAATCGACCACACCGATGGCGGCGTAGCAGTTGCTGACGATGTAGATCAGACCGCGAATCGCCTGATCGCGAGCGGCAGCCTGCGCCGGCAGCAGGCCGGACTGAGGAAACGTCAGGCCCAGATGAATCAGGATCGCCGCACTCTCGGTGATCGCACTGCCGTCGGGCAACTGCAGAGTCGGGATCTGTTTCATCGGGTTGAGCTTGGCCAGCGCCTCGGCAGCCTCGGCACTGGCTTCGATATCAATGAAGCGATAGGCGATCTGGCACAACTCCAGCGCGGCTTCGATGGCGGCCGCGCCTGAATTTCTGTGCCCATACAGTTGATACATAAATCCCCCTTCGACTGACTTCCCATCCCCTGTGGCGAGGGAGCTTGCTCCCGCTCGGTTGCGAAGCGACCGCAAAACCCATCACCGCGATGTATCAGTTGTAGTGCATTTACCGGGTTTGGGTCTGCTTCGCAGCCCAGCGGGACGGGCGGCGTTCCGACAAGCTCCCTCGCCACTAGAGCGAATTTGTCAACAGTTGTATCGGTTTTGGCACGCTTTTCCCATGCACTCGCCACTTGCGAATTCAAACCTCGCAAAACAGCGCTTACGGTGCCCATCCCGCACCAAGAGCAATCATCGAACGCTATCCGCGTTCTTGTAAGGTGCGATACCGAACCAAAAGTTCGTGTATCCGAGCTGGCAACAAGGAGTTCACCGCGTGAATCTTCAATCGCTTTGCTGCATCACCCTCTGCTCGCCTCTTTGTGCACCACGCCAAGTTCATCTGAACAGTCCCGGCGGCCAACTCATTTACTTTATTACCTGACCCAATGACAGCGCGCGGCGTTCGGCGATGAGCTATTCGCCGACAGCGGCGTGCTATTTATTTTTTAAATATGACTCGAAATAGTATTGCGCAATTGCGGCATTAGATGAGCGAAAGCAGGATTGTCTAACAATAACTTTCAGCGACTCAGCAAGTGCACCAAAACAGCTCCAGTGACTTGAACTACTGAGCACTTCAAACATTGATTTCATTCAAACAAGAACAAGGAACATACCCCGTGACCCGCTAAAACATTGGCCCGCACCAAATCAGTCCGCCGCGCACCAGCAAGTGCCCCGGCCGCCAGCCACGCCGCCGCTCTATCCCGCCGATCAGCGTGATACCGCGTAGAGCCTGACTCGCCTCTGAAAAAGCTCCACTAACGGGAGTTACGGGAATCTGCTGGCCGGAGAAAAATCCCCACAAGGGCAAAACTTATATAAATGCGACATGGGTAACACTCATGAAATAAGCCTTCTACATTTCGGCAACATCTGGCACAGCGGTTGCAAAACAGAATTCGAGCAATCAACTGCAGGAGCTGCCGAAGGCTCCTACATAGAACAACACCAGGGAATGGCTAATGAACAGACGAAGTCGATAGCGCAAAGCCAGTAAGTTCGCACCAGCCTTGTTAACCGGATAGTTCAACTATCGGCTTGCGCACACCTTTAACAAAGTTGCACTCACCCACTCGAACATCCCCCACATGTTCGGACGGCAGCTTATTGCCCTTCATCAACCCGAGGGAGCTTTAATGAACGATGCGGTAAAGCACAGAACCCTGCCGGGGCCGTTGCGGGAAGCGCCGGTCCCGCCGCCACCGGGCAGGCCGGCATTCAAAGCCAATACCTCGCAACCCGGCGGGTTGAACAAACAGCAAATGGTCTTGTTGATCGCCGTGTCGGCGCTGATACATGGCGGTGCCTGGTGGTTTCTCCAGCAATCGCGACCAGAGCCGTTGCCGACGCCGCCACAGATCCCGGAAATGACCGTCGAACTCACCAGCCCGACGCCGCCCGCGCCGCCGACGCCTGAACCACCGCCACCGCCGCCGCCCCCGCCGGAACCTGAGCAACCGGTGGAAGACGAGGACGCGGTCAAGCCACCGCCGAAACCGGTGGAAAAACCCAAGCCCATCGAGAAACCGAAACCGGTCGAGAAGCCCAAACCGGTGAAGAAAGTCGAGCCGCCGAAAGCGCCGCCCGCTCCGGCACAACCGGCCGCCCCTGCTGCGCCGGCCACACCAAGCGCGCCAGCGGCTCCGGCCGCAGCGCCAGGCCCGGTGAAGGAATCGGCAGCGATTTCCGGCCTCGCCAGCCTCGGCAACCCACCGCCGGAATACCCGTCGCTGGCACTGCGGCGCAACTGGGAAGGCAGCGTGGTGCTGCGCATTCAGGTGTTGGCAAACGGTCGCGCCGGTTCAGTGACAGTCACCAAGTCCAGCGGCAAGCCGCAACTGGATGACGCGGCTGTCGCGGCGGTGAAGAACTGGAAGTTTATTCCGGCCAAGCGCGGTGACACGCCGATTGACGGCTTCGCGACCCAGACCATCGATTTCAAATTGCCGCAATAACCAACACTCAATCAACGCACAACCGAATAACGCAAGCGAGGTGTAACCATGAACGATTTGTCTTCGATGATTGTCCCCGGTGTGCTCTGGGGTCTGGTGCTGTTTTCCGTGGTCAGCTGGGCGATTCTGCTGGTCAAGTCGGCGCAATACCTGCGGCAGAAAGCGCAGAACAAACAATTCAGCAAAGCCTTCTGGGGCGCGCCGGACCTGCTCACCGCCGCCGAACACGCCAGCCAATATCCGGGCTCGCTGGCGCGCATCGCCAGCAGCGGTTTCGAAGCGCTGCTGGTGGAAGATTCGCCACGTACCACGCAACAACTGGCGCACACCATCAACCGTTCCGATCGGCTGGAGCGCAACCTGCGCCAGCAGATTCAGAAGGAGCGCCGCTCGCTGGAAAACGGCCAGGCAATCCTCGCCAGTATCGGCAGCACCGCGCCGTTCATTGGTCTGTTCGGCACCGTGTGGGGAATCATGGAAGCGCTGAAAAGCATCGGCGAAACCGGTTCGGCCAGCCTTGAAGCGGTCGCCGGGCCTATCGGTCACGCGTTGATCGCCACCGGCGTGGGTATCGCCGTCGCGGTGCCGGCGGTGTTGATTTACAACTTCTTCCTGCGTCGTCTGAAGCTCGCTTCGGCGGACATGGATGACTTCGCCCACGACTTCGACGCCCTCGCCTCGCGCAGTGCGTTTTCCATCAGCCGTCAGGCCATCGCCAGCAAAACCACAGCCGCCGTGCGGGAGGCCAGCTGATGTCTTTTTCCACTCAGGACAGCGATGAAGTGCTCAGCGAAATGAACGTCACGCCGCTGGTCGACGTGATGCTCGTGCTGCTGGTGGTGTTCATCGTCACCGCGCCGCTGATGACCAACGCGATCAAAGTAAACCTGCCGAAAACCGACGCCGTTGCCCCCGCCGAGAAAAAGGACCCGGTGGTGGTCAGCGTCGATCAGGACGGCAAGTTCTATCTGGCCAAGACCGAACTGGCCCCGGAATCTTTGGAGGCCAGCCTCAAGGAGGTCAAGGCCAAGGACGCCGAAGTCCGCGTGCAGTTGCAGGCCGACGCAGCCGTCAATTACGGCCAGGTGGCCAAGGCCATGGCGTCCATCGAACGCTCGGGCATCAGCAAGATTTCGGTGATGACCACCCACTGAGTGCGGTGTCGGGCGCGCACTGAAAACACGCGCCCGGCACCGCTGAAGAAATCCCGTCGCACTCGGCCGACCGAAAAAACGCTACGCGTCTTCGGAGGGGATCGGCTTGCTTGAAGAAAGTGGTTTTTCGCGGCGCGGCACCACCGTGACCTGCGCAATCAGGGCTCACAAGGCCATTTCGATAACGTCTGACAAAGTCGGAAACAACCATGCTGATGAACACTCCACGCTTTACGCTCAAACCTTTGGTGGCAACGATTTCTCGTCACCGTTTTGTTCCGTTGTATCTGGTGGCCATGGGGATGGGCGCCGGGACCGTGCTAGCGGCCGAGGACGACAACGTTGCCGTTCCGGCCGCTGCGGCGGTGGTTGCGCCCACCACGCAACTGCAACGGGTGGAAGTGACGGGTTCGGCGATTCGCCGGGTCGATGCCGAGACAGCCGTGCCGATCACCATTCTCAAGGCCGATGAACTGCGCAAACAGGGCGTGACCACCACCGCCGAACTGGTCCAGCGCATCACCGGCAGCCAGTCGATCAACAACAGTGCCGGCTCGGTTGGTTCAGCAACTGGCGGTGCATCGTTCGCCGACATGCGCGGCATCGGCGCGAACAAGACGCTGGTGCTGCTCAACGGTCGACGCCTGGCCAACAACGCCTTGTCTGGCACCAACTCGGCCGGCGGCGCGGTGGATCTGAACATGATCCCGTTCGCCGCCATCGAGCGCGTGGAAGTGCTGCGCGACGGCGCATCGGCGCTGTACGGCACCGACGCCATCGGAGGCGTGATCAACTTCATCACCAAAAAATCACTCACCGACGGCCAACTCACCCTCGGCGGCGAAACCCCGACCCACAGCGGCGGCGGTGCGACCAAAGACATGAGCGCCAGCTGGGGTTACGGCGATCTGGAAGAAGACCGCTTCAACGTCCTCGGCGTGTTCAACTACAACAAACAGCAGAACCTCGACGCCAACGACCGCTCGTTCGCCACCGACTACGCGCCCGGTCGCGGTCTCGATCAGACCTCCGGCACCGCGTTCCCCGGCAACTACAGCCAGAACGGCAACGCCACCAACCCGCTGGCCAACAGCAATTGCAACGGCCCCAACCTGATCGCCCGCGATGGCCTGTGCCGCTTCAGCACCCGCGAATACATCGACCTGGTGCCGCAAACCGAGAAGACCTCGTTCTTCGGCAAGACCACCGGCAAACTCAGCGACGACCACAACGTCAATCTCGAATACTTCTGGTCGCGTAACAACAACGCCACCGCCGTCGGCCCGGCGCCGTTGACCGGGCTGAGCCTGGACTCCTCGTCGCCCTACTATCCCGGCAACGGCATCACCCCGGCGCCAACCGGCTTTGCCCTCGACCCGACGCAACCGGTCGACGTCAACTGGCGTGAAACCGCCGCCGGCCCGCGTGAATCGAAAGACCAGAACACCAGCCAGCGCTTTCTGTTGAGTTTCGACGGTCTGGTCGGTGGCTGGGATTACAACGTCGGCGCGTCGTATAACCAGAACAAAATCGTCTCCAGCGTCACCAGTGGTTATGTCAGCGATCAGGCGATGATCAACGGTCTGGCCAGCGGTTTGCTTAACCCGTTCGGCCCGCAATCCGCTGCCGGCCAGCAGTACATCGACGCCGCCGCGTACCACGGCGCCTACTCCACCGCTGTCGGCCGTGTAGCCGGTTTCGATGGTCGTATCAGTCGTGAAATCGGCGACTGGTTCGGCGCCGGCCCGTCCGGTCTGGCCTTGGGTGGCGAGTACCGCAAAGAGAAATTCCATCAGGACTTCGAGTCGTTCGCTGGCGACATCCAGAGCCTCGGTATCGACCCGGCCGGCAGCGTCGAGGGTGATCGCAGCGTCAAAGCCGCGTACGCCGAAATCAACGTGCCGGTGCTCGACAGCCTCGAACTTTCGGCCGCCGTGCGCCACGACAAATACAGCGACTTCGGCAGCACCACCAACCCGAAATACTCGTTCCGCTATCAGCCGCTGAAAGAGCTGGTGGTGCGTGGCGCCTACAGCGAAGGTTTCCGTGCGCCGTCGCTATATGAGTTGTATTCGCCGCGCAGCATCACCTACACCCAGGGCTACTACAACGACCCGGTGCTGTGTACCGGCGGCGTGGTGCAACCGGGCGGCAATGGCGGGCGCGATTGCGGTCAGCAGTTCCTCAACCAGATCGGCGGCAACGAAGATCTGGCCCCGGAGAAGGCGCGCAACGTCACCCTTGGCTTCGTGTATCAGCCGATCAGCAACTTGTCGGTCGGTCTGGATTTCTGGTGGATTCACATCTCCAACCAGATCCAGCCGTTCCCGGAATCCACCGTGTTTGATCAGGCCGGCAGCTACCCGGATCGCTTCGTGCGCAACGCCGATGGCACGCTCAATTACATCGTCACCGGCAACGCCAACCTCGGCATCGTCGAAACCAATGGCGTCGATGTCTCGCTCGACTATCGCTTCCCGAACACCCCGTACGGCCAGTTCGGTCTGGGGCTGCAAGGCACGTACGTCGACGAGTACGACTTCCAGAGCACCATCAAAGGCCCGTTCACCGACAAGGTTGGCGATTTCGAGGGTGACGGCGTGATCGCGCGCTGGAAACACAACCTCACCGGCAGCTGGACCTTCGGCGCGGCGCGGGCGGCGCTGACCAACCGCTTCACCACCGGCTACAACGACTACGACCGCGACACCCATGCACGCGTGGCGTCGTATTCGGTGTGGGACCTGTCGGCCGGTTACACCTTCAAGGTGCTGGATGTCGATGCCGGGATGAAGAACGTGTTTGACCGCAACCCGCCGTTCTCCAACCAGGCTTACAACTTCCAGAGCGGTTATGACCCGCGCTACACCGACCCGCTGGGCCGTACGCTGTTTGCGCGCATGACGTATCACTTCTAAGGCAACAACACCGTAAAAACCGGGTGAATGCAAACCTTTGTGGCGAGGGAGCTTGCTCCCGCTTGAGTGCGCAGCACTCACAAAAATCTGCAGGGTTAGTCTGATTTTTGGGGCTGCTTCGCAGCCCGGCGGGAGCAAGCTCCCTCGCCACAGTTTTTAGCGCTGCTAGTGAGTTTTCGGGCCTAGAGGAAAAACTTCATGAAATTCATGCGCAACATGGCCGCTCTGCTGTTCGGCGGTGCGTTGCTGTGCAACGTCGTACCCGCGCTGGCTGGCGGCAGCTACGCGATGACGGTGTACGGCGAAGCGCCGAAGTATCCGGCTAACTTTCAGCATTTCGATTTCGTCGATCCGCACGCGCCCAAAGGTGGATCGCTTAGCCGCGCGTCGATGGAAATCGGCCAGTACAACTACATCGCGCCGTATGCCGATCAGGGCATTAGCGTGGTGCAGGTCAACGACTGGGTGTATTCGCCGCTGGCGTTTCGCTCGCTCGACGAGCCCTACACCGTCTACGGGCTGGTCGCGCAACAGATGGAGCGCGATCCTCAGGGTCTGTGGGTACGTTTCACCTTGAATCCCAAGGCACGCTTCGCCGATGGCGCACCCATCACCGCCGAAGACGTGCGCTACACCTTCAATCTGCTGATGACCAAGGGCAGCCTGAGCTATCGCCAGCAATACGCTGACGTGCAAGACGTGCTGATCGAAGGCCCTCGGCAGGTGCGCTTCACCTTCAAGAACAACCTCAACCGCACGTTGGCGCTGGATCTGGCGACGATGCGTATCGTCCCCGAGCACTGGTGGAAAACCCGCGACTTCGCCAATGGCGGCGGTTTCGAGCCACCGTTGGGCAGCGGGCCATATCGGGTGAGCAAGGTCGACGCCGGACGCAGCATCAGTTTCGAACGGGAGGCGGATTGGTGGGGCAAGGACCTGCCGGTCAGTCGCGGCATGTACAACTTCGACACCCTCACGGTGAATTTCTACGGCGACACCGACGTCGCCCGCCAGTTGTTGCAGGCCGGTGCGTTCGACTACAACCGCGAGTTTTCCTCCTCCGGATACGTGGTCGGTTACGACAGTCCGGCGCTGCGTGACGGGCGCTTGCAGCAATCGATTCTGGCACCGGAAAAACCGACCGCCGCCCAAGGTTTCGTGTTCAACCTGCAGAACCCGATCTTCCAGGATCGCCGGGTGCGTCAGGCGATCAGCCTGTTGTGGGATTTCGAGTGGACCAACAAGCAGATGATGCGCGGCTTCTATGTGCGCCAGAACAGCTTCTGGCCAAAAAGCGAAATGGCCGCCACCGCGCTCCCGGACGCCGAAGAATTGAAGATCCTCGAACCGTTGCGCGGGCAGGTCCCCGACGAGGTTTTCACCACGGTGTATGAGGCACCGAAAACCGATGGCAGCGGCTACATCCGCGACAAGCAACTGCAAGCTTTGAAGCTGCTCGCCGAGGCGGGCTGGACAGCGAAAAGCAATCGTCTGGTCAACGCTGACGGCGAGCCGCTGGAATTCACTTTCCTCGACGGTCAGGGCGGTTTCGACCGCATGCTGCTGCCGTTCAAGCGCACCCTCGCGCAGATCGGCATCACCCTCAATCTGCGACGCATCGATTCGGCGCAATACGTCAACCGGCTCAACGCCCGGGACTACGACATGATCGTCACCAGTTTCCCGCGCAGTGGCGATCCGATCGTCTCGCCGGGGCGTGAGCTGTACAGCCTCTATGCCTCGCAAAGTGCCACGCAAATCGGCAGTTCCAACTCGATGGTGTTGGCCAATCCGGCGGTCGATCAACTGATCGACGGGCTGGTGCAGGCCAACACCCGCGAGGCCATGGTGCATTACGCCCGCGACCTCGACCGGGTGCTGCAATGGGGTTACTACATGATTCCCAACTACTACTCCAAGGGCACGCCGACGGTGTATCAGAACCGCTTCGGCATGCCGCCCGTGCAACCGGCGTACGACGAAGGCCTCAACACCTGGTGGGAGGTCTCGGCGAAGCCGTTGACCGCTCAGCAGATGCACAGCCAACTCGCGGGGGGCCAGTGACATGCTGCGTTATCTGAGTCGACGCCTGTTGCTGATCATCCCGACGCTGCTGTGCATTCTGGTGGTCAATTTTCTGATTGTGCAGGCCGCGCCGGGTGGCCCGGTGGAGCAAGCCATCGCCCGCCTGCAGGGCTTCGGCGGGCACAGCATGGGCGGTGGTGGCGAGGTTGCCGCGACGGGTGGTGCCGGGCGCAGCAGCCGCGGGCTGGACCCGGCGCTGATCGAGGAAATCAAGCACCACTACGGCTTCGACAAACCCATGCATGAACGCCTGTGGCTGATGCTGAAAAACTACGCGCAGCTGGATCTGGGCAGCAGTTTCTTTCGCGGCGCCAAGGTCACCGACCTGATCGCGCAGAAGTTGCCGGTGTCGCTGTCGCTGGGGCTGTGGGCGACGCTGATCACTTACCTGATTTCGATCCCGCTGGGCATTCGCAAAGCGATCAAGAACGGTAGCGCGTTCGATGTCTGGAGCAGCACGGCGATCATCATCGGTTATGCGATGCCGGCATTTCTCTTCGCGATTCTGCTGATCGTGGTGTTCGCCGGTGGCAGCTACGTCAACTGGTTTCCGGTGCAGGGGCTGGTCTCGGATAACTTCGACAGCCTCAGCACCTTGGGCAAGATCGGCGACTACCTCTGGCACTTGGTGTTGCCGGTGACGGCGCTGGTGATCGGTGGTTTCGCCACGCTGACCATCCTCACCAAAAACAGCTTCCTCAACGAGATCAGCCGCCAATACGTGATCACCGCACGGGCCAAGGGTCTGACCGAAAGGCGCGTGCTCTACGGCCATGTGTTTCGCAACGCGATGCTGCTGGTGGTCGCGGGTGTGCCGTCGGCGCTGATCGAGGTGTTCTTCGCCGGCTCGCTGTTGATCGAAACCATCTTCAACCTCGATGGCCTCGGGCGCATGAGTTACGAAGCGGCCGTGTCGCGGGACTATCCGGTGGTGTTCGGCGCGCTGTTTCTGTTCACCCTGTTCGGCCTGCTGATCAAGCTGATCGGCGACCTCTGCTACACCCTGCTCGACCCGCGCATCGACTTCTCGGCGAGGACTGCCTGATGTTCACTCTTTCTCCTCTCGGTCAGCGTCGCGTTGCACAGTTCAAGGCCAATCGGCGCGGTCGCTGGTCATTGTGGCTGTTTATCGGCCTGTGCCTGATCTGCCTCGGCGGCGAACTGATCGCCAACGACAAACCGCTGGTGATCCGCTACCACAACGCCTTGTACTTCCCGATTCTGAGCGATTACCTGGAGACCGATTTCGGCGGCGAACTGCCGTTCCAGCCGGATTACGCCAGCGGCTACGTGCACAAACTGATCGAGGATCAGGGCGGCTGGATGCTGTTTCCACCGATCCCGTTCAGCTACGACACGGTCAATTACGACCTTACCGAACCCGCGCCGAGTCCGCCCTCCTCGAGCAATTGGCTGGGCACTGACGATCAGGCTCGCGACGTGTTGGCGCGGGTGATTTTCGGCACGCGGATTTCGATCCTGTTTGCCTTGATCCTGACCGGTATCAGCGCACTGATCGGCATTGTTGCCGGAGCGTTGCAGGGCTATTACGGCGGCTGGGTCGACTTGCTCGGGCAGCGGGTTCTGGAAATCTGGTCGGGGTTGCCGGTGCTGTACCTGCTGATCATTTTGTCCGGATTCGTCTCGCCGAGTTTCTGGTGGCTGCTGGGGATCATGGCGCTGTTTTCGTGGCTGGCGCTGGTCGATGTGGTGCGCGCCGAGTTTCTCCGTGGGCGCAATCTGGAATACGTCAAAGCCGCGCGGGCCTTGGGCCTGACCGACAGCGAACTGATGCGTCGGCACATTCTGCCCAACGCGATGACCTCCACCCTCACCTACCTGCCGTTCATTCTGACCGGTGCCATTGCCACGCTGACTGCACTGGATTTTCTCGGCTTCGGCATGCCGGCCGGCACCGCGTCGCTGGGCGAGTTGATCGGTCAGGCCAAGCGCAATCTGCAAGCGCCGTGGCTGGGGCTGACGGCGTTTTTCGCCCTGGCGCTGATTTTGTCTTTGTTGGTTTTTATTGGTGAGGCTTGCCGTGATGCGTTCGATCCACGATCTTGATCCCCGGAGCTGACATGAAAGACCATTTGATCGAAATCCGCGACCTGCGCGTCGCCTTCGCCGGGCAGGAAGTGGTGCACGGTTTGAACCTGGATATTCGTCGCGGCGAGTGCCTGGCGCTGGTCGGTGAATCCGGCTCTGGCAAGTCGGTGACGGCGCATTCGATCCTGCGCTTGCTGCCGGGCAATAACGTCAGCAGTAGCGGCTCGATCCGCTACAACGGCGTCGACTTGTTGCACGCCAGCGAGCAGCAGATGCGCGGTTTGCGTGGCAACCGTATCGCGATGATTTTTCAGGAGCCGATGACCTCGCTGAACCCGCTGCACACCGTGGAAAAGCAGGTCAGCGAAGTGCTGGAAATTCACAAGGGGCTGAAGGGCCGCGCTGCCCGTGAGCGGACGTTGGAGTTGCTGGAACTGGTCGGTATTCGCCAACCCTTGCAGCGCTTGAAAGCCTATCCGCACCAGCTCTCCGGTGGCCAGCGGCAACGGGTGATGATCGCCATGGCGCTGGCCAACGAACCGCAATTGTTGATCGCCGACGAGCCGACCACCGCGCTGGACGTGACCGTGCAGCAGAAGATTCTCGAACTGCTGATCGAGTTGCAGCAGCGCCTCGGCATGTCGTTGCTGTTGATCAGCCATGACCTCAATCTGGTGCGGCGCATCGCTCAGCGGGTCTGCGTGATGCGTCATGGTGAAATCGTCGAAGAGGCTGATTGCGAAACGCTGTTCCGCGCGCCGCAGCATCCGTACAGCCGTTTGCTGATCGAGGCCGAACCGAGCGGCGCACCGGTGGCCAGTCAGTACGATCACAACCTGCTGGAAGTCGATGACCTGAAAGTCTGGTTCCCGTTGCCCAAGGCGTTGTTCAGTCGTCAGCAGGATTACATCAAAGCCGTGGACGGGGTGAGTTTCACCCTGCAACGCGGCAAGACGCTGGGGATCGTCGGCGAATCCGGTTCGGGCAAGTCGACGCTGGGCCAGGCGATCCTGCGGCTGGTGGAATCGGAGGGCAATATTCGCTTCGGCAACAAGCAACTGAGCCTGCTCAACCAGCGATTGATGCGGCCGTTGCGGCGGCAGATTCAGGTGGTTTTCCAGGACCCGTTCGGCAGCCTCAGCCCACGGATGTCGGTGCAGCAGATCATTGCCGAAGGTCTGCTGACCCATGGCATCGGCACCGAAGCCGAGCGTGAGGCAGCGGTGATTCGCGTGTTGGGCGAAGTCGGCCTCGATCCGCAGAGTCGTCATCGTTACCCCCACGAATTTTCCGGCGGTCAGCGCCAGCGTATCTCCATCGCCCGAGCACTGGTGCTGGAGCCGGCGCTGATTCTGCTGGATGAACCGACGTCGGCGCTGGATCGCACGGTGCAGAAGCAGGTCGTCGAGTTGTTGCGGCAATTGCAGATCAAGCATGGGCTGACGTATCTGTTCATCAGCCATGATCTGGCAGTGGTGCATGCGTTGGCGCATGACTTGATGGTGATCAAGGATGGCAAGGTGGTTGAACAGGGTTCGTCACGGCAGATTTTTGCGGCGCCGCAGCATCCGTACACCCAGGAACTGCTGAAAGCCTCTAGCCTGAAGCCAGATTCCAAACCCTGTGGGAGCGAGCCTGCTCGCGAATACGGTGTGTCAGTCACATGAATGCTGACTGATCCGGCGCCTTCGCGAGCAGGCTCGCTCCCACAGGGAAGGTCAGTGGGGTTTGAAATTTATTTGCCGGGCACTGCATCCAAATGCCTCCGCCATGGGTAGTCCCTGTAACAGCCCTCTTTGGCTGCCAGCGATCTACCCTTTTCGGAGAAACACTGATGAACATCACCCAGCTGATTGGCTTCACCGGTTTGCTCGCAGTCGCCTCGACGTCCTTTGCTCAAAGCAGCTATCCCGACGCCATCAAAGTCCCGGATGGCCACAAGATTTCGATGGAAACCACCGGGGTTGGCGAGATCACTTACGAATGCCGCGACAAGCCCAATGCGGCCGGGCAGACCGAATGGATTTTCGTCGGCCCCAAAGCCGTGCTCAATGATCGCAGCGGCAAACAGGTCGGCACCTACTTCGGCCCGCCGGCCACCTGGCAGGCCAAGGACGGTTCGAAAATCACCGGCACGCAATTAGCCGTGGCACCGTCGAGCCCGGGCAACCTGCCTTATCAACTGGTCAAGGCCAACCCGGCCGAGGGTAAAGGCGCGATGAGTGGTGTGAGCTACATCCAGCGCGTTGCACTCAAGGGCGGCGTGGCACCGGCGAGCGAATGCACGGCGGCGAACAAGGGCAAGCAGGAAGTGGTGAAGTACCAGGCGGATTACATTTTCTGGGCGGCGAACTGAGGTCACAGGCCCTACACAAAACCTGTGGGAGCGGGCTTGCCCGCGATAGCGGTAGATCAGTGAAGAAGAAGTTGGCTGACACGACGCCATCGCGGGCAAGCCCGCTCCCACAGGGTTCTGTGTGATGAAGTTAAATGTGAGCTAGATTGCACGACATGTCTTTGCCTGAACCGGTGTTCGATTATGAAGCCCGTCTCGCTGCCTGCGCTCGCGGCGAGCGCTCGGCCCTGCGTGATTTGTATGTGCAGGAAGGCTCGCGTCTGCTCGGCGTGGCCAAGCGTCTGGTGCGCGACACGGCGCTGGCGGAGGACATCGTGCATGAGGCGTTCATCAAGATCTGGAACGGTGCCGCCGGGTTTGATCCGGCGCGTGGTTCGGCGCGTGGCTGGATGTTCAGCGTGACCCGGCATCTGGCGCTGAATCTGTTGCGAGATCAGGGTCGGGAAACGCCGTTCAGCGACGATCACGAATTGACCACGCATGACGATGAGGCCTTCGATGTACACGCGCATTCCGCGCGCATCCATCGCTGCCTCGAACAACTCGATGCGCAACGCCGGCGCTGCATCCTCCACGCCTACGTCGATGGTTACAGCCACGCGCAAATATCCGCTCGCCTCGACACGCCGCTGGGCACCGTCAAAGCCTGGATCAAGCGCAGCCTCAATGCGTTGCGGGAGTGCATGGGATGACCACCGAATCGGCGCAGGACCGCGATGAACTGGCCGGCGAGTACGTGCTCGGCACTCTATCCGCCGAACAGCGCAGCGAGGTGCAGAAACGTCTGGCGCATGAGCCGCAGCTGCGCTCGGCAGTGGATGCCTGGGAGCGGCGACTGCTGGAGCTGACGGATATCGCCACGCCACAACAGCCGTCGGCACAGTTGTGGCAACGGATCGAACGCAGCGTTGAACGCCTCACGCAAAAAACGCCTGCCACCTCATGGTGGAATCTGCTGCCGCTGTGGCGCGGTTTGAGTGCTGTCGGGCTGGCCGCGACATTGATACTGGGCTCGATTCTGCTGACCCAGACCACGCCGAAACCGAGTTATCTGGTGGTGTTGGTTGCGCCACAGGACAAGGCGCCGGGCTGGGTGATCCAGGCCAGCAATGCCCACGAGATTCAGTTGATTCCACTGGGAGTGGTCGAGGTGCCGGCAGACAAGGCGCTGGAATTCTGGACCAAGGCTGACGGCTGGCAAGGCCCGGTGTCACTCGGCCTGGTCAAGCCGGGGCAAGCGCTGTCAGTGCCGCTGGACAAGTTGCCGCCGCTGCAACCCAATCAGCTATTCGAGCTGACGCTGGAAGGCGCCAACGGCTCGCCGATCGGCAAACCGACCGGGCCGATTCAGGCGATCGGGCGTGCGGTGAAGGTGTTGTAGGGCTCTGGCGCGGGGGTGCTGGCAATCATCATTGGCGTCGATGTTCACCATTACATCAATGAAGTTCTCATAAAAAATCCCGGGCGTAACATCGGCTCCATACCAACCAACAACACCCCCGGAGCACACCATCATGAAACGCCAAACCATCCTCGGCATCGCTTTCTCGGTTTTCGCAATCAACGCTTTCGCCGCTACCCCGGCCCACACCATGATCGCTGAAGGCGGTTCGGACAAACTGATCGAAAGCCGTGTGGCTGAAGGTGGTTCGGATCGTCTGATCGAACGTCGCGTCGCTGAAGGTGGTTCGGATCGTCTGCTCGAACGTCGCGTCGCTGAAGGTGGTTCGGATCGTCTGCTTGAACGCCGCGTCGCTGAAGGTGGTTCGGATCGTCTGATCGAACGCCGCGTCGCTGAAGGTGGTTCGGATCGTCTGCTTGAACGCCGCGTCGCCTGAATGAATGGCGTTACCGCAACAACCCAGAGAAACCCGGCTCCCGTCAGCCGGGTTTTTTACGTCTGGGTGAATCAGCCGCCCTTGGCCATGCAGCGGTTGTAACGTTCATCCACGCGTTTGGCGAACCACGCCGTGGTGAGTTTTCGGGTGATTTTCGGGCTCTGCAGCACGATCCCCGGCAACACCGCACGCGGCAGCTTTTTCCCCTCCGCTTGCTCCGCCAATTCGAATACCCGTTGATAGAGTCTGGTCTCTTCGAATTCCAGGGTTTTGCCCTTCTCCAATTGATCGCGAATCGTCGGGTTGCGCATGCCCAGCGACTTGCCGAGGGTGCGTACCGCGAGTTCGGTAGTGCCGGGCATGATCGAGTCGTAGCGAATCAAGTCACCGTCCAGCGCCAGCGGAATACCCGAGGCACGGCTCACTGCATTCTGAAACGCCGCGTTGCGGCTGGCGTACCAACCGGCGTTGAAGTCGGCGAAGCGATACAGCGGTTCGCGATAGCTGACCGGATAACCGAGCAAGTGTGCGATACCGAAATACATGCCACCGCGCCGGCTGAACACTTCATGGCGAATGGTGCCGTCCACCGGGTACGGGTAATCCTTGGCGTGTTGCTCGGCAAATTCGATGCTGACCTGCATCGGTCCGCCGGTGTGCACCGGGTTGAAGCCACCGAACAGCGTACGGCCCATCGGCACCCGGCCGATGAAGTCATCGAAAATCGCACTCAACTCTTTTTCGCTGCGCGCCGCGCTCAGACGTTCGCTGTAGGTTTTTCCGTTGGTCGAACGCACTTGCAGGGCGCCGCTGACCAGCAGGCTGGGGATATGCACTTTGGCGGCACGCCGGTCGATTTCGTCACGGGCGATCTTGCCGAGGCCAGGCACTGTCGGGTCAGCCTGAAAGGTGGATTCCTGTTCGGCCACGGCGAGCACCGAGCAGAGATTCTGTGTCGTCGGGCTGATGTTCTGTGCAGCAAACGCGGCATAGATATCCGTGGCCCAGCCTTGGCGGTCGGCGGTTTTCGCGGGCATCAGGCGCACGATTTCGGCCTTCACTTCGGCGGGGGCACGGGGTACAGGCTCGCTGCTGCGCTGACCGGCGCAACCAGCCAGCACCAGCAGCGCGGCGAGGGTAATCAGTAATCGGGGGGCGTGCATGTTGCTCCATCCAGTCCGTTGAGCCGGGTTCACCATACGATCAATGGGATTCCACAAGCCAGACTTTCACAGACCTTGCTGTGAGGGGATTTATCTGTGGCGAGGGGATTTATCCCCGATGGGGCGCGAAGCGGCCCCGCTTTTGATTTCCAAGGGGCCTGCTGCGCAGTCCATCGGGGATAAATCCCCTCGCCACAAGGAAGCAAATCAAGCCTTGGATTAAAGGTTTCAGCCAGTAATGACAAACTGATTGCAAAACGTTACTGAGAAAAACTATCATTTGCACCTGGAGTCGCATTTGCGCAAGGAGTTCCCGCGCCGCCTTAACTTTTCTCACCGGCCGTGCGCCTCCAGGTACAAAAATGCCCGCTCCAGCTCGACTTGCCGTGCCCTTCCGTCCGACGCTTCTCGCCCTGCTGTGCTCCCTGACCATCACCGCCCACGCTGCTGAAGATGACAACAAAGCGCTGGTGCTGGACGACGTCAACGTCAACGCGCAAGCCCCGACGCCAAACGCCCTGCCCCCGGTATATTCCGGTGGTCAGGTTGCCCGTGGCGGTCAGCTCGGCGTGTTGGGCAATCAGGACATGATGGACGTGCCGTTCAGCGCAGCCTCCTACACCGAGCAACTGATCCAGGATCAGCAAGCCGAAGACGTCGCCGATGTGCTGCTCAACGATTCCTCGGTGCGCCAGGCTTCCGGTTTCTCCAACCAAGCGCAGGTGTTCATGATTCGCGGCCTGCCGCTGAATGGCGATGACATTTCCTATAACGGCCTCTACGGCGTACTGCCGCGGCAGATCATTTCCACCGACGCCCTGGAGCGCGTGGAAGTATTCAAAGGCCCGAACGCCTTCATCAATGGCGTGACCCCGACCGGTTCGGGCATCGGCGGCGGCGTCAACCTGCAGCCAAAACGCGCCGGCGATGTGCCGCTGCGCCGCTATACCACCGACATCAACAGTGAAGGCCGTGTCGGTCATCACTTCGATATCGGTCAGCGTTTCGGTGAAGACAACCGTTTCGGCGCACGGATCAACCTGTCGCAACGTGAAGGCGATACCGGGATCGACCACGAGAACCAACGCTCGAAACTGTTCGCCATCGGCCTTGACTATCGCGGCGATGCGCTGCGGATTTCCGGCGACTTCGCTTACCAGAAAGAGCGCGTCAACGGTGGCCGCAACTCGGTCAACCTCGGCACCGCCACGCACATTCCGGACGCACCATCGGCGGACACCAACTACGCGCCGAAGTGGGGTTACACCGACATCGAAGACACCTTCGGCATGCTTCGCGCCGAATATGACCTCAACGACAACTGGACCGCCTACGCTGCCGGTGGCGCCAAGCACACCCGCGAAGTCGGCCGCTACAATTCGACCACGCTGGTCGGCAACAATGGCGCGTCGTTCACCACTGGCTCGTTCATCCCCCACGATGAAGACAACACCAGCGTGATGGCCGGCCTCAACGGCAAGTTCAACACCGGTCCTGTCAGCCACAAGGTCAACTTCGGCCTGACCGGCATCTGGGCCGAGCAGCGCAGCGCCTACGACTTCGACCTGACCAAGTACGCCAACAACATCTATCACCCGGTGAACACGCCGGCGCCGGTCGGCAACTTTTCCGGCGGCGACCTCAATGACCCGGGCATCGTCGGCAAGACCTTCAACCGCAGCATCGCGCTTTCCGACACCCTCGGCTTCTTCGACGATCGCCTGCTGATCACCGCTGGCCTGCGTCGTCAGCAAATGGTTGTGCAAGGCTACAACTATGCGAGTTGGGGCAGCGGCGACCGTAAATCGAGCTACGACGAGTCGATCACCACACCGGTCTACGGCCTTGTGTTCAAGCCATGGGAGCACGTGTCGTTCTATGCCAACCACATTGAAGGTCTGGCCAAGGGACCGACCTCGCCGACCAGCAGCGGTGGATTTCGTGTGACCAACGGCAACGAAGTCTACGCACCGGCACGTTCCAAGCAGACCGAAGCCGGGGTAAAAGTCGACATGGGCACTTACGGCGCGAGCCTGGGTGTGTATCGCATCGAGCAACCGAGCGACGGTTACTGTGAAATCAGCAGCGCCACCACCTGCACCTACGTGCGTAAAGGCGAGCAGATCAACAAAGGCGTGGAACTGAATGTGTTTGGCGAGCCAATCAACGGCCTGCGCCTGATCAGCGGCCTGACCCTGATGGACACCGAACTGAAAAACACCCTCAACGGCGCCAACGACGGCAACCATGCGATCGGCGTGCCGACCTTCCAGTTCAACGCCGGCGCCGACTGGGACGTACCGGGCCTGCAAGGTGTAGCGCTGAATGCGCGGATGCTGCGCACTGGCGGTCAATACGCCGATGCGGCGAACAACCTCAGCCTGCCGACCTGGAACCGCTTCGACGCGGGTGCGCGTTACGCCTTCAAGGTGTCGGAGAAAGACGTGACGTTGCGTCTGGGCGTCGAGAACCTGGCCAACAAGAAGTACTGGGAATCGGCCCAGGGTGGTTATCTGACTCAGGGTGAACCGCGCGTGGCGAAGTTGTCGGGGACTATCGACTTCTAAACCGCTGCCGAACACCCACCCCTGTGGCGAGGGAGCTTGCTCCCGCTGGGTCGCGAAGCGGCCCTCGCTTCTTTGACAGAAGCGGACTGCTGCACAGTCCGGCGGGAGCCAGCGCCCTCGCCACAGAATCTCTGCCAGAAATCAAAAAGGCCCCGCCGCCCCAACGCTGCGGGGCCTTTTCCGTCTGGCTGACAAACTGGCCGCCCCGCCCTGCTGATCCATACTTACTGCACAGCCAAAGGAGGACAGCCCCATGAACCGCAGCGACGTACTGATCATTGGCGCCGGCCCGACCGGACTGGTGCTGGCCCTGTGGCTGAGCAAACTCGGGGTTCGCGTGCGCATCATCGACAAGACCTCAGCCCCCGGCACCACCTCCCGGGCGCTGGCGGTGCAGGCGCGCACGCTGGAGTTGTATCGGCAACTGGATCTCGCTGACACCATCGTGCGTAACGGCCATCGCGTCGCGGCAGCGAATTTCTGGGTCAACGGCAAACCGGTCGCGCAATTGCCGCTCAATCGCATCGGCGAAGGCCTGACACCTTATGCGTTCGTCGAAATCTTCCCGCAGGACGAGCACGAACGGCTGCTGATCGATCGGCTTGAAGACTATGGCGTGAGCGTCGAACGCAACACCACGCTGGAGAGTTTCGAGGAAACCGGCGAAGGTCTCATCGCCCATTTACGCCTGCCCGATGGCGAACAGGAAATCTGCCAGGCCTGCTACCTGGCAGGCAGCGACGGAGCCCGTTCGGTGGTGCGTAAAACCCTCGACACCGGTTTCCCCGGTGGCACCTATCAACAGATTTTCTACGTGGCGGATGTCCAGGCCAGTGGCCCGGCGATGAATGGCGAGCTGCATCTGGATCTGGATGAAGCGGACTTTCTCGCGGTCTTTCCGCTGGCCGGAGAAGGCCGCGCACGGTTGATCGGCACTGTGCGCGACGAACGTGCGGAACGCGTCGAAACACTGGAGTTTTCTGACGTCAGCAGCCGCGCCATCGAGCACCTGAAAGTGCACATCGAGGAGGTCAACTGGTTCTCCACCTATCGCGTGCATCACCGGGTGGCGGAGCACTTTCGCAATGGTCGCGTGTTCCTGCTCGGGGATGCAGCCCACGTGCACAGCCCGGCGGGCGGTCAGGGCATGAACACCGGCATCGGTGATGCGATCAATCTGGCGTGGAAACTCGCGGCGGTCATCAGCGGTGGCGCCGAGACCAGACTGCTCGACAGCTACGAAACCGAACGCATCGCTTTCGCCCGCAAACTGGTGTCGACCACCGACAAAGTCTTCAGCTTCGTCACCGCCGAGGGGCGCATGGCTGATCTGCTGCGCATGCGCGTCGCACCGTTTCTGATTCCAAAAATGGCCTCGTTCGAAGCCAGCCGCGAATTTCTCTTCCGCACCGTGTCGCAAGTCACCCTCAACTATCGCGGCATGCCGCTCAGCCAGGGCATGGCCGGACACGTCCACGGCGGTGACCGCTTGCCGTGGGCGCATGACGGTGAAGGGGATAACTACGAGCCGCTGCGCCAGCCGTGCTGGCAGGTGCATGTGTACGGCGACACCAGCGACGAGATGATCGAATGGTGCAACGAACATCACCTGCCGCTGCATGTGTTCGACTGGCGACCGGCGTTTGAGACGGCGGGATTGGGGCGTAACGGCTTCTATTTGCTGCGCCCGGATACGTACGTGGCGATTGCCGAGAACAGCGCCGACCCCAAAGTAATCGAACGCTACTTCCGCGACCACGGCATCCGGCCGTTCTTCAATTGCCCCTGACACACCACAAAAATGTGGGAGCGAGCCTGCTCGCTCCCACAGGGGTAATGCGTTGGACGTCAGATCCCGGCCAGGGCCAGGTCCATCGCGAAATACGTGAAGATCAAATCCGCTCCCGCACGCTTGATCGCGCCCAGGCTTTCGCGCACCACACGATCCTCATCAATCGCCCCGGCCTGTGCGCCGAACTTGATCATCGCGTACTCGCCACTCACCTGATACGCCGCCAGCGGCAGGTTCGAGGCCTCGCGGATATCACGGATGATGTCCAGATACGCGCCGGCCGGTTTGACCATCAGCGAATCAGCGCCTTCCTGCTCGTCAAGCAGCGATTCACGCAGGGCTTCACGGCGGTTCATCGGGTTCATCTGATAGCTTTTACGGTCGCCCTTGAGCGCACTTCCACCGGCCTCGCGGAACGGGCCGTAGAGCGCCGAAGCGAATTTTGTCGAATACGCCATGATCGGAATCTGGGTGAAACCGGCTGCATCGAGGGCCTGGCGAATCGCCCGTACCTGGCCGTCCATCGCCGCCGACGGCGCAATCACGTCAGCGCCGGCGCGGGCCGCCGCTACAGCCTGTTTGCCGAGGTTGATCAGGGTCTGGTCGTTGTCGACTTCATGGTTGTGCATCACGCCACAGTGGCCGTGATCGGTGTACTCGCAGAAGCAGGTGTCGGACATCACGATCATTTCCGGCACGGCATCCTTGGCGATGCGCGACATGCGCGAGACCAGACCGTTTTCACGCCAGGTGTCGCTGCCGTTGCTGTCCAGATGATGGGACACGCCAAAGGTCATCACCGACTTGATGCCGGCGCGGGCATAGCGCTCGATCTCGCTGGCCAGTTTGCGCTCGGGAATGCGCATCACGCCGGGCATGCTGTTGATCGGCACGAAGTCGTCGATTTCTTCTTCGACGAAAATCGGCAGCACCAGATCGTTCAGACTGAACTCGGTTTCCTGGAACAGACTGCGCAGGCTCGCATTGCGGCGCAGACGGCGGGGACGTGCTTCGGGGAACTGACTGGACATGGGGCTTTCCTGAAACCTGCAGATGAGACGAAAGTCGTAGGGGGCGAAGCTTATGCCTTGCGGGGGTTGGCGTACAAACCTGGATCAATCAAGAGTGCATTACCGAGCGCGCAATAATCCCTGAGAACACTCAGGATCCTTGTGGGAGCTGGCTTGCCAGCGATAGCGGTGGTTCAGTCAACATAGATGTCGACTCTGACGGCCTCATCGCTGGCAAGCCAGCTCCCACAGGTTTTGGGTAGATAGCGATTACGAAGGAATCGTCAAACCACGTACCACCGCCGGCCGCGCCAGAAAGCGCTCCAGTACGCGGGTGACATTCGGGAAGTTCTGGATACCGACCAGGTCGCCCGCCTCATAAAAACCGATCAGGTTGCGCACCCACGGGAACGTCGCGATGTCGGCAATGGTGTACCGCTCGCCCATGATCCAGTCGCGGCCTTCCAGGCGTGTGTCGAGCACCTTGAGCAGGCGTTTGCTTTCATCGACGTAGCGGTCACGCGGACGTTTGTCCTCGTAGTCCTTGCCAGCGAATTTGTTGAAGAAACCGAGCTGGCCGAACATCGGACCGATGCCGCCCATCTGGAACATCAGCCACTGAATGGTTTCGTAACGCAGCGCGCCTTCCTGGGCCAATAACTGGCCGCTCTTGTCAGCGAGGTAAATCAGAATCGCGCCGGACTCGAACAGCGGCAAAGGCTGATCTTGCGGGCCGTGGGGATCGAGGATCGCCGGGATCTTGTTGTTCGGGTTCAGCGAGAGGAACTCCGGGGACAACTGGTCGTTGGTGTCGAAACCGACGCGGTGCGGCTCGTACGGCAGGCCGATCTCTTCCAGCATGATCGAGACTTTGACGCCGTTGGGGGTCGGCAATGAGTAGAGCTGAATCCAGTCAGGGTACTGCGCCGGCCATTTCTGGCTGATCGGGAACGCGGACAGATCGGTCATGGGAAGCATCCAGTCACAATTTAAAACCCGATCATAATGTAGGCGCTGCCGAAGGCTGCGATCTTTTGATATTGAGCCTTCAAGCAAGATCAAAAGATCGCAGCCTTCGGCGGCTCCTACAGGAACCGTAACATTCAGTGATTAATCTCCTCCGCAAGCCGATCCTGGTTGCCGTTAGAGTGCCGCGCACTCGTGCGAATCGAACCAACCGGCCTCAGAGGACTCTGAGTTAAGCCTTTCGCAAGGGAAGCGCAACACGACATGGAAAACACCCGGTGCTGGGAGCCTGCGGTGTAAAGGTTTGTCAGCCTTAACCGAACACGCTGAAGACCCTCTTAATCCATGACGAACCTTATGCGTTTCGCCAAACGTTTCAAACATCGCGCGTATGTGGCCCTGCCCTCCCTGTTGGCGGTCAGCGCGCTGTTCCTGTCGCTGGAGTCCAGCGAAAGCCGTGCGCAACCGGTCGATGGCACCCAGACCCTGGTGTTCCTGCGTCACGCGGAAAAACCGGAGGGCGGTCTCGGCCAGCTCAATTGCCAGGGGCTGAACCGCGCAATCGACCTGTCGACGCTGTTGCCGGAAAAATTCGGCAAGGCCGATTATGTGTTCGCCGCCAACCCGACACGCAATGTCGAGGAAGGCGAACTGGACAATTCCTACAGCTACATTCGCCCGTTGATGACCATCAGCCCAGCCGCGATCAAGCTTGGCCTGCCGGTGAACATCGAGTTCTCGGCCAACGACACCAGCGACCTGGCGCGTGAACTGCTCGAAGACAAGTATCACAACTCGACGATCTACACCGCGTGGTCGCACGGTTATCTGCCGGAACTGATCAACAAAGTGGCCGGCAACGCCGTTGGCGAAAAGCAAACCATCACCAAGGACTGGGATGGTGGCGATTTTGACTCGCTGTATGTGCTGACGCTGACCTGGCACAACGGCAAGGCCAGCCTGCAGAGCCACAGCTACAAGCAAGGGCTGGACAATGGCAAGGCGACTTGCCCGACCTGAGTTTTTTGCTGTCAGTCGGGCCTCATCGCTGGCAAGCCAGCTCCCACAGGTTTTTGGGTGATGCCTATATTGGCAGTCAGCACAAAACACTGTGGGAGCTGGCTTGCCAGCGAAGAGGCCAGCCGCTACAACCTCAAATCTTCTGATTCACCCGCTCACGCAGATACTCAAGCACCGCCCCGCGCTCTCCCGCGAACTCGATCCGTCCGCCCTTCTTCTCGCGTTGAAACACATACATCGGGTCGTAATATTCGCGCAGCAATCCTTCGATCCAGCCCCGGTGCAAATCCACCGCGCCGCTGCGCTCCTGCTCGGCCAGGGCGTCTTCCATCAGAATCAACATACGCCGATGGCGCTCGCCACCGAGACGTTTCTGCACGTTGTTCAAACTGTCCAGCAAGCGCTCGGCAAACAAGGCAAAACCCTGCTCACCATGCACCTGTGAAAACTCCGCCGACAGATCCACCACGTAATCACGCAGGATCCGCTCGACACGATCCTCAAAACTGTCTTCCAGCCAAACCATCGGGTATTGCTGCATGCCCTGATACAGCGGCAGCGGCAAGGCACAACTGCCCACGACCCGGCTTTCGTCCTCCAGCACGAACTGTTCGATCCCGGCATCGCGCTTCTTCAGAACATCGATGGTCAGACGGTTTTCGAAATCGATGTTCGAAGGCTGTCCGGTGGCGCGTTTGCCGAAGCTTGAACCGCGATGATTGGCGTGACCTTCCAGATCCAGTCCGTTGCGCAATTGCACCAGCACTTCGGTCTTGCCAGTGCCGGTCATGCCGCCCAGCAAAACGAAATCGCACTGTGCAATGGCTTGCTCAAGCGTGTCGATGAGGAAGTTGCGCATCGCCTTGTAACCGCCGCCGATGCGCGGGTAGTCGATGCCCGCCTCGTCGCGCAGCCACTGTTGCGTGATCTGCGAACGCAGGCCACCACGAAAGCAATACAAGTAACCGTCAGGATGCGCCCGGGCGAAGTCGGCCCAGGCCTGGATGCGCTCGGCCTTGACGGCGCCAGACACCAGTTGATGACCCAGTTCGATGGCGGCCTGCTGCCCGTGCTGCTTGTAACAAGTGCCGATCTTCTGCCGCTCGATGTCATTCATCAGCGGCAGATTGATCACGCCGGGGAACGCGCCTTTGTGAAACTCGACCGGCGCACGGGCGTCCATCAGCGGTCGGTCGTTGAGGAAAATATCGCGGTAGTCGGTGCAGTCGCGGAGCATCAAATCACCTCGACTGCGTTCGTCTGTCGCTCAACCAGTTCGCCGATTGGCGCAAGGTTCAGGCCCAGTTCTTCGGCGACGGCGAGGAATTCGTCATTGCCTTCAGGGGTGACGGCAATCAACAGACCGCCGCTGGTTTGCGGGTCGCACAGCACGCGTTTGTGCAGCTCTTGCACGCGACCGACCTTGCTTGAATAACTGTCGAAATTGCGCAACGTGCCGCCAGGCACACAGCCCTGATCGAGGTAGTACTCGACGCTCTCCAGACGCGGAACCCGGTCGTAGGCAATACGCGCAGTGAGTTGGCTGCCGTCAGCCATTTCCACCAAATGCCCGAGCAGGCCGAAACCGGTGACGTCGGTCATCGCGGTGACGCCGGCGAGCTTACCGAAACGGCTGCCGGGTTTGTTCAGGGTGCACATCCAGTCGCGGGCGACGCCGACGTCGCTGTGGCGCAATTTGCCCTTTTTCTCCGCCGTGGTGAGGATGCCGATGCCCAGCGGTTTGGTCAGGTACAACAGGCAACCGGCAGTTGCGGTGTCGTTGCGCTTCATGTGACGTTTTTCCACCAGACCGGTGACGGCCAGGCCGAAAATCGGTTCCGGCGCATCGATCGAGTGCCCGCCCGCCAAAGGAATACCCGCCGCATCACACACCGCGCGACCGCCACGAATCACTTCCCGCGCCACCTCCGGCGCCAGCACATTGACCGGCCAGCCGAGGATCGCAATCGCCATCAATGGATCGCCGCCCATCGCATAGATGTCGCTGATCGCATTGGTCGCGGCAATGCGGCCGAAGTCGAAAGGGTCATCGACAATCGGCATGAAGAAGTCGGTGGTCGACACCACACCACGCTCGGCATCGATCTCGTACACCGCCGCGTCATCACGCGAGGCATTGCCGACCCACAGTTTCGGATCAAGATTCTGCGCCCCGCTGCCGGCCAGAATCACCTCCAGCACCTGCGGGGAAATCTTGCAGCCGCAACCGGCACCGTGGCTGTATTGGGTCAGACGAATCGGCTCGCTCATGGGGAGAGTCTCTGGCAGGGGAATGGAGCGGATTCTAGCAGAGCGCGAGGTTGGCGATTCTTGTGCTGATACTCAGAGCCTGCTTGCGAAGGCAATCGAGGCGAAAGTCCTGAATGTAGAAAACTCAAGATCAAAAGATCGCAGCCTGCGGCAGCTCCTGCATAGAAAATCGCGTTTCACTGTAAGAGTTGCCGCAGGCTGCGATCTTTTGCTCGAACAAAAAAAACCGCCCTTGCGGGCGGCTAAAAGTGCTTCGACCCTAATTCAGAAGCCAAGGCTGAAGCTGATGGTCATCGCGTGATCGTTGCTGTCGTTCGACAGTTGTCCCGAGTAGCCGACCCCGAGCTTGCCGGTCGGGCTGATCTGGAAGTCCACGCCCGCTTCAACGATGGCGCTGTCCTTGGCGATCGGTACGCCTTGCGTGCTGAACGAGGCGCCGCCGTCGATGAAGGTCAGGTCGGCATCAGGTTTGGTGTCGCCGAAGGCATGCCGCCAGCCGATCGCCGCGCGCGGCGTGAATTGCCCGCCGTTGCTCAGGGTGATGACTTTGCCGGCGCGCAGGCCGAGGGTCGAAAACGTGATGTCTTGATCGGCATCGGCTTCCAGGCGCCCTACGCCGCCCTTTTCCTTGGCCTTGTCGGTGTCGTAGTTGACGTAAGCCAGACCGGCGAACGGTTCCAGGGCAATGCCGGCGGCGTCAATGGTGTAACCGACTTCACCGAACACCTGGGCGCTGCGCGCATCATAGTTGGCCTTCAAGCGGTCGTTGTAAGTGCCGACGCTGACGTTGCGCTTGGTCTCGATGTCGTGCCAGCTGTAAGCCGCGCCGAGGCGCACTGCCAGAGCATCGAACTGCGAGTTGAGGTACGCCGCCAGGTGGTAGCTGTCGACCGTGGCATCCGAACGACGATCATGAGCATCCAGATCGCTGCGGGTGTAACCGGCGGCCATGCCCACGCGCCACTGATCATCAATCTGCTTGTCGGTGCCGAGCAGGAAGCCGCTGAGGTTGCGATCGAGTTTGGCGCTGTTGCTGTCGCCATCCGATTCACCCCAGGCGCCGAGTGCGCGAACCCAGCCGACCATTTCGCCGTGGCAACCGTTGCTACTCAGTTGGTTGTCACTTGGCGCCAAAGCACGGCGTGGATCATCCGGCGCACTGCACGAAGGTTGGCGCATGCGATCGTTGACGGCTTCGCGCACGTAACGCGAATCCTCGAGGATCGCGCTGGCGGTGCTGGCGTGGATTTCGCCAGACAGGCTGTCGAAGGCGTTGCGCGCACCGGCCACGCTGAGGTTGACGATCTGGTTCTGCAACGCCGCACCGGCGGCGCCGTTACGCGACAACGCCGAAGCGGTAGCGCTCTGGTTGCCGGTCGCGGCGACATCGGTGAACGAGTTGCCGTTGCGGCTGACCACCAGGTTCACCGCGTTGGCGTCATACACCAGCGCCGTGTCGAGGAACGCGTATTGCGGCAGATCCGCAGCGCTGAAGGTGCCATTCACACCGCCGCCTGCAGTAATCAGCGAGTAGGTGATATTGCCGGTGAACGGAGCGAGCGAGTTCACCTGCAAACCACCGCCCAGCGAAGCCGTGCCGCCAACGGCCAATGGCGTGGCGGTTGGCGAACTGACCGTCAAGGCCAAAACGCCGTCAGAAGCATTGGTCAGGTTGCCGGCCACGCTCAACGTCCCGGCCTCGGCACCCGACGCCACCACACCGTGGTTGACCACCGAACCGACGCTGCCGTTACCGCTCAGTCCGGCGCCATTGGCCACGGTCACTTGACCGCCCAACGACGCTCGCGCGGCGCGGCTGCCGACTTGCAGCACGCCTTGATCGACCGACACGGTGCCGCTGAACGGTTGGTCACCGGTCAACAGTAAGGTCCCGGCGCCGCGTTTGAGCATCGCACCCAGTCCACGCAGCGAACCGATGAATTGGCCATTGGCGTTTTGCTGGAACACCAGCGAAGCGTTGTTGAGGATGTTGCCTTGCAGGCTGGTGGTGTTACCAATCAGCGTACCGCCGCTGACGGTGGTGCCCCCGCTGTAAGTATTGGCGCCACTGAGGATCAAGGTGCCGGAATCGAGTTTCTCGATGCCGCCAGTCCCCACCAGAGGGGTGGAAATTTCCGCACTGCCCCCAGCGTTGACGCGCACTGGCGCCAGGCTGCCGTCAGCTCCGTTGACCGGCGTCAGCGTGCCACCCGCGCCTGGCACCAGGCTGTAACCGCTGGCGAGGAATTGCAGGCCGGTGAAGTTCTGATTGCCCTGCACGGTGACCGTCCCGCCCTGCCCGCCAAACACGGCGAACTGACCGTTGGAAGCCAACGCCTGGGTGCCGGTCGGATCGGTCCAATTGGTGCCCGGGCCCCACACGCCGCTGCCGCCACCGATGCTGCCATCCGGATTGGTGGTGCCACCGTTCCAGAACTGCACCTCACCCGGCGTGCCTTGCACCAGCAGGTTGATCTGATTGGCGATAGCCGTTTGCAGCGTCAGATTGGCCGCCGACACCGGTAGGCTGCCATAGACCAGACCGTTGTCGGTCAGGCTGCCGCCATAGCGGAACAGTTGATAGACCCCGGTGCCGAAGCCGCCGGCGTTGCTGATGTTCAGCGTGCCGTCGAGGGTCAGGTTACCGGCGACATCGACCACGGTGGTGGAGCTGGCCGCCGAGCCGAGGCTGAAGTCCAGATTAGTGCCAGAGGACAGCGCCAGAGAACCGACCGACAACGGTGTCGCCGTGCCACCCCCGAGCAGGGTTGCACCACTGGCCAGTTGCACCGCTCCGCCGAGCTGCCCGCCACCGCCGATTTTCGCCCCGCTGGCGACGTTGACGTTGGCACTGTTGAGCACACCATTGACGATCAGATTGCCGGCCTGCACCGAAGTGTTGCCGGTGAAGGTGTTGTTGCCGGTCAGCAGCAACTGACCGCTGCCGGTTTTATTCAGCGTGCCGGTGCCGGTGAGGTTGCCGGTGTAGCTGCCATCGGCGTTCTGCTCGAAGGTCAGCGCCGCGTTGTTGACGATCGCACCTTGCAGGCTGCTGGTGTCGCCGCGCGTGCTGCCGCCGTTCAGCGTGGTGCCACCGCTGTAAGTGTTGGCGCCGCTGAGCACCAGGTCACCCGTGCCGTTTTTCAGCAGACTGCCGCTGCCGCTGACCGCGCCGATCAGCGTGGTGTTCTGGTTGCCGGCGAGGGTCAGTTGCGCGCCAAGGTTGATCGCGTTGGCCAGTTGCAGCGCCGAGGTGCTGTCGAGTGTCGAGTTGCCCGTCACACTCAATGCGCCGCTGCTGATCGCGCTGTTATTGCCGAGGATCAGCGTGCCGGCGTTCAGCGTGGTACCACCGCTGTAAGTGTTGCTGGCGTTAAGGGTCAGGCTGGAAGCGCCGGTCTTGATCAGACTGCCGCTGCCGCTGACCACGCCGCCGAGGGTCAACGCGTTGCTGCCGGCGACGGTCAAGCCACCATTGAGCACCACGTCGTTGCCGAGGCTGACGGCGGTGTTGCTGTCCAGCGCGGTGCCGTTGGCGGCCGTCAACACACCAGTACCGAGCGCCGCGTTGTTGCCGACCACGATCTTGCCGCCATTGAGCGCGGTGCCGCCGGTGTAACCGTTGGCTGCGTTGAGCACCAGCGTGCCGGTGTCGTATTTGCCGAGGGTACCGGCGCCGTTGAGCGCCACACCGATCGTTGCGGTGGCGTTCGGATCGACGCGCACGGTCGCATTGCCCAGCGAACCGTTGACCAGATTCAGTGAGCCCGCCGTGCCGTTTTGCAGGCTGTAGCCATCGGTGACGAACTGCATGCCGGTGATGGTTTGTGCGCCGTTGACCGTGACCGTGCCCGCCGTGCCCTGGAACACCGCGAAGTTGTTGGTCCAGGCCTGATTAGTGGTGCCGTTGACGTCGGTCCAGTTGGTGGTGCCGGTGCCCCAGGTGCCGCTGCCGCCCTCCACCGACCCGTTGGCGATCAGCTGATTGCCGTCCCAGAACTGCACGGTGACGCCCGGTGCGGTGACCAGCAGATTGATCTGGTTGGCCAGCGCGGTTTGCAGGGTCAGGTCGCCCGGAGTGACGCTGCCCGGCACCGCGCCGATCAGCATGCCGTTGTCGGTGAGGCCGCCGGTGTAGTTGATCAGGCGATACACGCCGCTGCCGAAGCCGCCGATGTCGCTGACATTGAGCGTGCCGTCGAGGGTCAGGTTGCCGCCGACGTTGACCAGTGCGTTGCCGCCACCGGACACCGGAGCACCGAGGCCCACGTCGAAGTTGGAATTGGCGTTGAGCACCAACGAATTCACTGACAGGGTGCTGCCAGTAGCGCCGGCCAGATGACCGCCATCGGCCACGGTCACTGCTCCGCCGAGCGAGCCGCTGCCAGCCAGAGTACCGCCGCTGTTGACCAGCACACTGGCACTGTCGAGCGAGCCGTTGACGTTCAAGGTGCCGGCGTTAACGGTGGTGTTACCGGTCAGGCTGTTGATACCGGTCAGCGTCAGGGTGCCAGTGCCGAGCTTGTTCAACTCGCCGGTGCCGGTGAGCACGCCGTCGAAAATGCTGCTGGCATTGTTGCCGCCGATACTCAGCGTGTTGCCGCCGCCGATCAGCGCGGTACCGCTGCCGGTCAGGCTGGCGAGGCTGCCGGAGCCGCCGAGGTTGAGGGTCGCCGCAGCGCCGAGATTGACCCCGGCGTTGCTGCCCAGTGCCGAGTTGCCCAGCGTAGTCAGGCTGCCGGACTGCACATCGAAGGTGCCGCTGAAGGTGTTGTTGCCGGACAGCGTCAGATCGGCCAGACCGTTCTTGGTCAAGGTGCCCGCCCCGGCGATCACACCGCCGAGGGTCAGGTTGTTGTTGCCGGCCACGCTCAGGTTGGCATTGACGTTGATGTTGTTGGCCAGCACCAGCGGCGCAGTGGTGTCGAGGGTCGACGCGCCCGCTACAGTCACCGCGCCGGAGCCCAGGCCCGCCGAGGTGCCAAGCGTCACGGTGCCGGCGTTCAGCGTGGTGCCGCCGCTGTAGCTGTTGATACCGTTGAGGGTCAGGTTGGAGGCGCCGTTCTTGATCAGACCGCCGGTGCCGCTGACCACTCCGCTGAGGGCTACGTCGCTGGTGCCGGTGTTGGTCAGGTTGGCGTTGAGCACCACGTTGTTGCCCAGCGACACCGAAGTGTTGCTGTCCAGCGCCGAGGCACCGGCCACGGTCAGGTTGCCCAGACCGAGGGCGCCGTTGCTGCCGGCGGTCAGGGTGCCGGCATTCAGGGTCACGCCGCCGAGGAAGTTGTTGGCCCCGCTCAGGATCAGGTTGGCCGCGCCATTCTTGGTCAGGCTGCCGGCACCGTTGATGGCTCCGCTGAGTGTCAGATCGTTGCTGCCGACGATGCCGAGGTTGCCCGCCAGGTTGATCGCGTTGCCCGCCGTGAAGGTGCCGCTGGCATCCAGGGTGGTGCCGTTCGCCGCGTTCAGGGTGGCCGAACCCAGCGCACTGTTCGACGCCAGAATCAGTCCGCCGGCATTCAGCGCCACCGGCCCGAGGAAGGCGTTGTTGCCGCCGAGGGTCAGGTTGGCCGATCCGTTCTTGATCAAGCCGCCGGTGCCGGAAATGACACCGTTGAGGGTCAAGGCATTGCTGCCGAGCACCGTGAGGTTGCCATTCAGCGTGGCAGCGTTGGCCAGTGTCACGGCGATGTTGCTGTCCAGTTGCGTGCCGGCGTTGGCGATCAACGCACCAGTGCCCAGTGCGGTATTGCTGCCGACCACCAGCGTGCCGCCGTCCAGTTGCGTGCCGCCGGTGTAGCTGTTGGCGCCGTTGAGCACCAGGGTGCCCGCATCGAGTTTGTTGAGAATGCCGCTGCCGTCGATGTTCACACCGACCGTGGCGGTCACGCCCGGATCAACGCGCATCGCCGTGGTGCCACCGCTGCCGTTGACGGCGGTCAGCAGCCCCGCCGTGCCATTGACCACGTTGTAGCCATCGGTGAGGAATTGCATCCCGGTAAACAGTTGCGTGCCGTTGACCGACACCGTGCCCGCCGTGCCCTGGAACACCGCAAAGTCGCCGGCCCAGGTCTGGTTCAGCGTGCCGTTGGAATTGGTCCAGTTGGTGCCGCCGGCATTCCACGTGCCGCTGCCGCCGTCCACTGTGCCGTTGGGAATTGTCTGGCTGCCGTCCCAGAAACGCAGGTTGGTGTTCGGCGCCGACACCACCAGGTTGACCTGATTGCCGAGGGTCTGCACGAGGATGTCGCCGAGGCCGTATCCCACCGGTACACCGGCCACGGTCAGACCGTTGTCGGTCAGCGCGCCGATGTAGTTGAACAGGCGATAGACACCGACGCCGAAACCGCCGGCATCGGTGACGTTGAGGTTACCGTCAAGGGTCAGGTTGCCGCCGATGTTCATCAGCGAGCTGGTCGATGGCGTAGCGAGGCTCGCGTCGACATTACTGTTGGCGGTGAGAATCAGCGACGAGGTGGACAAGGTATTGCCCGAGGACAACGCCAAATGACCGCCGCTGTTGATGGTGATAAAGCCCAGCGCCGAACCGGTGCCCGTGAGGGTGGCGCCGTTGTTGACGTTGAGTTGGGTGCTGGCGAGCGAACCGGTGAGGTTCAGCGTACCGCCGTTGACGTTGGTGTTGCCGGTAATCCCGTTGATGCCGGTGAGGTTCAGCGTGCCGGTACCGACTTTGGTCAGACCACCGCTGCCACCGAGGTCACCGTCGAAAGTGCTGGTGCTGCTCACGCCGCCCACAGTCAGCGCATTACCGCCGGCGATCTGCACACTGCCGCTGCCGCTCAGCCCGTTGAGGCTGGCGCTGCTGTTGAGATAGAGATTCGCACCGGCGCTGATGTTGGCGCCGGAGGTGTTGCCGAGCGCCCCGCTGCTCACGGTGGTGACGCTGCCGGAGGCGATGTTCAGCGCGCCGGTGAAAGTGTTGTTGCCGCTGAGCGTCAGATCGCCAAAGCCATCCTTGGTCAAGCTGCCGGCGCCATCGATCACGCCGCTGAGGTTCAGGGTGTTGCTGCCGGCCAAAGTCAGGCCGGCGTTGAGGGTGATGTTGTTACCGACGGTCATCCCGGTGCTGGTATCCAGCGTCGAAGCGCCGCCGACGGTCAAGCCGCCACTGCCCAATGCACCGGCCGAGCCCAATGTCAGCGTACCCGCATTCAGCGTGCTGCCACCACTGTAGGTGTTGGTGCCGTTGACGGTCAGGTTGGCCGCACCGTTCTTGATCAACTGACCGGCGCCGCTGATCACACCGCCGAGGGTCAGGTTCTGCGTGCCGCCGACGCTCAGTGCCGCATTGAGCACCACCGCGTTGGCCAGACTGGCCAGCGGCGAACTGCTGTCCAGCGTCGCCGCACCGCCGACGGTCAAGGCACCGGTGCCCAGCGCCGAACTGTTGCCGACAGTCACCGTACCGGCGTTCAGCGTGGTGCCGCCGACGTAGGTATTGGTGCCATTCAGATTGAGATTGGCCGCACCGTTTTTCACCAGGCTGCCGGCTCCGGCGACGGTCCCGGTGAGGGTCAGATCCGCACTGCCGCCGATGTTCATGGCGCCTGCGAGGTTGACCTGATTGCCCAGGGTGACGGCGGTGTTGGTGTCCAGCGTGGTGCCCGCCGCTGCGTTCAATGCGCCGCTGCCGATCGCGGTATTGCTGCCGACAATCAGCTTGCCGACGTTGAGCGCGGTGTTGCCGAAGTAGGTGTTGGCGCCGTTGAGGATCAGGTCGGCGGGGCCGCTTTTGGTCAGGCCACCGACACCGGAGACCACACCCGCGAGGGTCAGCGCATTGCTGCCGCCGATGGTCACGTTACCGCCGAGGTTGACGTTGTTGGCCAGGCTGGTCGCGGTGCTGGCGTCCAGCGTGGTGGTGTTGCCGGCGTTGAGTACACCGGTGCCGAGGGCGGTGTTGGAGCCGACGATCAGTGTCCCGGCGTTCAACGACGTAGCGCCGGTGTAGGTGTTGTTGCCGGTCAGGGTCAGGGTCGAAGTACCACCCTTGATCAGGTTGCTGCCACCGCTGATGACCCCGCCGAGGGTCAGCGGGTTGGCGACGCCGACGGTGAGGTTGGCGTTCAGCGCAATCGCGTTGTTCAGCGTTACGTTGGCGCTGCTATTGAGTGAGCCGCCCGCACCACCGACGGTCAGCGTGCCGGTGCCAAGTGCCGCGCCGTTGCCGACGGTCAGGCTGCCGGCGTTGAGCGCCGTGCCGCCGATGAAGGAGTTGGCGCCATTGAGGGTCAGGTTGGCGGTGCCGTTCTTGATCAACTGACTGGCGCCGCTGAGCACGCCGCCCAGGATCATGCCGTTGCTGCCGCCGATGGCCAGGTTGCCGTTGAGCGCAACGTTGTTGTTGAGGATGACCGAGGTATTGCTGTCGAGGGTCGCGGCACTGGCGACGGTCAGGCTGCCGCTACCCAGCGCGGCGGCGTTGCCGACAGTCAGGGTCCCGGCGTTGAGGGTGGTGCCGCCACTGAAAGTGTTGGCGCCGTTGAGAATCAGGTTGGCCGCGCCGTTCTTGGTCAAACCGCCGCTGCCACTGACGACACCGCCGAGAGTCAGATTGGCGTTGCCGGCGACGTTCAGATTGCCGCCGAGGGCGACGGCGTTGCTCAGGGCCACGGTGGTGCTGGCGTCGAGGGTGGTGCCCGCCGCAGTGGTCAGTGCGCCGGTACCCAGCGCGGTGTTGGAGCCGACGATCAGCGTGCCGGTATTCAACGCCGTACCGCCGGAGAAAGTGTTGTTGCCGCTGAGCGTCAGGTTGGCCGTGCCGTTTTTGCTCAGGTTGCCGGCACCACTGATGACGCCGCTCAGGCCCATCGCCTGAGTGCCGCCGAGGGTCAAACCTCCCGCCAGCGCCACTGCGTTGGCCAGCGTCACCGCTGTGGTCGCATCCAGCGTTGTGCCGTTCGCCGCATTCAGCGCGCCTGTGCCGAGCGCCGTGTTGCTGCCGACAAGCAACGTACCGCCATTGAGCGCGGTGGTGCCGCTGTTGGTGTTGTTGCCGGTCAGGGTCAGGCTGGCGCTGCCGCTCTTGGTAATGCCGCCGGTGCCGGAGACGATGCCGGCCAGGGTCAGAGCATTGCTGCCGAGCACGTTCAGTGCACCGGTGATACCGACGTTGTTGGCCAGGGTCACATTGGCGGTACTGTCGAGGCTGGTGCCGTTGCTGGTGTTGAGCACGCCAGTGCCCAACGCGTTGTTATTGCCGACACGCAAGGTGCCGGCGCTGAGGCTGGTAATCCCGGTGTAGGTGTTGATGCCGTTGAGGGTCAGGCTGCCGCTGCCGGTTTTGGTCAGGTTGGCAGCGCCGCTGATCACCCCGCCCAGGGTCAGTGCACCGGTGCCGGTCGCGGTCAGTGTGCTGTTGAGCGTGATCGCGTTAGCCAACGAAATCGGCGTCGTCGCCGAAATGCTCGAAGAGCCGCCAACGGTGATGCCGCCGCTGCTGAACGCCTGATTGTTGCCCACCAGCGTTATGCCGCCGTTGAGCACGGTGTTGCCGGAGTAAGTGTTGATCCCGTTGAGGTTGAGTTGACCGCTGCCGATCTTGGTCAGGCCGCCAGTACCGGAAATCACGCCGTTCAGGGTCGTGCCGTTGATGCCCTGCAAGGTCAGGCCACCCGCGCCCAGAGTGATCTGGTTGGCCAGCGACAATCCGGCGTTGCTGGCCTGGAGAATCCCGCCGTTGGACGTCAGCACTCCGCTGCCGAACGCCGCGTTGTCATTGAACTGCGCGACACCGCCATTGAGCGTGGTCGCGCCGCTGACCAGTGGTCCCTGCAAGGTCCAGGTGCCGCTGTTGAGGGTCAGGTTGTTGAAGTTGACGTAGGTCGCACTCGAGGCTGTGCCGGTGCCGGTGGTACCGCCGCCGAGGCCGATCGGGTTTTGCAGGATCAGCGTGTTGGTACCGGCCGCGCCGCCATCGATCGTCCCGGTCGGAGCGAAGGTCAGATTGACACCGATCAGGCCACCGAGGCCGACAGAAACTTGCACGCCGTCACCGACGTTAACGCTGGAACCTGTGATCGCGTAGAAGGTGTTGGTACTGCCCGCCCCCATCGACACGCCGCCAGTGATGTTACCGGCGTTGGTGAAGGTGTTGCCCGCTACCGACGTTTCGAACGCAATTCGGCCGTTGATCGTGCCGCTGGCGCTGTTGGTCATGTTGACTTGCGAACCGCCATAGACCCCGACCACTGGCGTATCGGCCAGGGTGATCCCGCCGACCGACAGCCCGGTCGAGGTAATCGTGCCGTCGTTGCTGATGGTCGTAGTGCCCGACACCGAGTTGTTCACGGCAATCCCCAGCCCGTCAATGCTGGTCAGGTTGAGGCCGAGCAACATGCCGGTACCGCGAATGAGCCCGGTGGTGTTGTTGACGATGCTCACCGTGCTGGTCGCGCCGGTGCCGATGAATGCGCCGCCACTGAGGATCGAGACCAGGCCCAGCAACGCCGGGTCGAGGGTGCCGGAGTTGTTCAGGTTGATGTTGGCCCCGGTCAGGTTGATGACCTTGCCGCCAAGTGTCGCGTTCATCTGCGCGCCGTTGGCGACGTTGACCGTCAGACCGCTGGTGGCACTGCTGTAGTCATTGAGAAACAGTGGCAGGGTCGGAACACCCGTACACGTAATTGTCGAGCCCGCCGCCGAGCAGGTCGCAAAGGCCTGCTCGCTGACCCCGCCGAACAGAAGCCCGGCGACGCTCAAATGCACAGCAAGGGAAAGTGGGGAAAAACGCGAAACGAGGGCGACACCAAACCTTGCTTCCACGGGCTACTCCTTGTCGTGGCCAATTTCTTCCTTGAAGGCGCGCAGAGCCGTGCTTATTCCACACGCGAATCAAGACTGCGACGGTCATCACAAAACCGTTGATTGGGGACAAAGCTAGTAGACGCCCAGCAATGGGGCACTGATTAAATGGTGTTAATACTTTAAGACTAGAGGCGTCTGGGATAAGCGTTTCAGCCCGTACCGACGGGCCTTTGACATGGCTTTGTGGCGAGGGGATTTATCCCCTCGCCACAGGAGTCATACCCGCCGGCATTTTTTGCGCTTTTGAAAAATGTGATCGCTCGGTCAGAAAAACCGTTGAAATCGACGAAATATCAGAGAATTGAAAACATTGGTACGGCTTGTGCAAACGTTTGCGAACCGTCAATACCGGCATTTTCCCGACAAACCCCCACAGGTCCGCAGAATCCGGGCCTCGATCCGCAAAAAAGGACTTTGAATGCACCCCGCTGCCTCACTTCGCGCCCCGTTTGCGCGCACGTTTGCTGTTTCCCTGCTACTGACCGGCGTTACCGGACTTCTCAGCCACAGCGCCCTCGCCCAACCCGCACTGCCGGAAGAGTCCGCTCAAGGCGAAGCCCTCAGCCCCGAAGCCAGTCCGCCGAAAAAAGGCGCGTACCTGTCGGACTGGTACAACCAGGACCTGATGTTGATCGGCAGCAAGGACATCAGCTTCGGCCCGCAGCCGGCCGACGATATCTACCTGGAATACGAATACTTCGGCCGCAAGGGTCCGTTCGAACTGTACGGCTACATCGATATCCCGAAGATCTTCAACATCGGCAACAGCCACGACAAGGGCGTGTGGGATCACGGCTCGCCAGTGTTCATGGAACACGAACCGCGCATCTCCATCGACTACCTCGCTGGCCGTAGCCTGGCCATCGGCCCGTTCAAGGAATGGTACGTCGCGTTCGACTGGATCTACGACCACGGCAGCCGCAAAGAGAACCGCGCCAACACCCTCTACAGCGGCTTCGGCACTGACATCGACACCCATTCGCGGGTCAACCTGTCGGCCAATCTGTACGGGCGCTATCAGTGGGAAAACTACGGCGCGAGCAATGAATATTCGTGGGACGGCTACCGCGCCCAGCTCAAATACATCGTGCCGATCGACAAATTCAGCAACGGCGCGTCGCTGACCTACATCGGTTTCACCAACTTCGACTTCGGCTCGGACATCCACAAGGACAACCCGGCGCGCACCGCCAACGCGACGGTGGCGACTAACGTATTGCTCTACTCGTTCACCCATTTGCGCTTCACGTTGGTCGGGCGTTATTTCCACAACGGCGGCAACTGGGAAGACGGCAGCGAGCTGAACTTCGGCGACGGCAATTTCCGCGCGCGGTCGAATGGTTGGGGTTACTACGCGGGTGTCGGTTATCAGTTCTGATCTTCAGGAGGTTTCATGCAAGCAATGACGCGTATTACTTTGGCCGGTGCAGCCCTGCTCTCTTCCAGCGCATGGGCGACCGAGGCACCGATTCAACCGAAAGTCGTGCTGATCACCATGTTCGCCCCCGAGGCGCAGCACTGGATTGATCGCCTCGAATTGAAGCAGGAAATCCGCGTGCCGGGCCTTTCCGCCGAATACCCGAGCATCCGTTGCAACGCCCGGCAGGTGTGTCTGCTGACCACCGGCATGGGCCAGACCAATGCGGCCGCCTCGACACTGGCCCTGGCCCTGTCGCCGAAATTCGACCTGCGCAAAAGCTACTTCCTGATCGCCGGGATCGCCGGGATCAGCCCCAAACATGGCACCATCGGCACCGCCGCATGGGCGCATTACCTGGTGGAATTCGGTACGCAGTGGGAGATCGATTCACGCGATGTGCCGTCGAGCTGGCCGACCGGTTACCTGGGCATCAACACCCAAGGCCCGAACGAAAAACCACCGTTGGACTACAAGACCGAAGTCTTCGAACTCAACCCGAAACTGCAAGCCAAAGCATTCGCCCTCAGCCACAAAGTCGAACTGAGCGAGAGCAAGGAATCGGCCGCATGGCGCCTGAAATATCCCTCCGCACCGGCTAATCAGCCGCCCGTCGTCACCCGTTGCGACACGCTGGCGGGCAACACCTGGTTCTCGGGCACGCGCCTGAGCGAACGGGCCGAGGTCTGGACCAAACTGTTGACCGACAACAAAGGCGAATACTGCACAACGCAACAGGAAGACAACTCGACCTTTGAGGCGCTGTTGCGCGCCAGCCGCGAAGGTCTGGTGGATGTGCAACGTCTGGCCGTGGTGCGCGCCGGTTCTGATTTCGACCGTCCTGAACCGGGCGGAAGTGAGGTGAACAACCTGCTCAAATATGCCGATCAGGGCGGATTTGTGCCGGCGCTGGAAAACCTTTATCGCGCGGGTAATCCGCTGGTGCAGGACATCCTCAAGAACTGGTCGGCATGGGAAAACGGCGTTCCCGCCCCTTAAAACCAACGCAGATAACTGTGGGAGCTGGCTTGCCAGCGATGGCGGTGGATCAGGTGAGGAGGAGATTGCCTGAATGGACGCTATCGCTGGCAAGCCAGCTCCCACAGGTTGCGGGGGTGTTAAGGAGATTTAAGGTGTGTCAGGGGATGAGGATGACTTTGTCGCCGCTGCCCTGGTTGACGTCGGCATAGCGCGCCAGGCCTTCAGCCAACGGCGCCTCGACCAACCCTTGCGGCAATGGCAGCAAGCCTTCATCGAAGAAACGCCCGAACTGCTCGAGCATCGCCGCACAGGCTGCAACGCCATACAGCAGCGAGTTGATGCCGACCACCGAGCCACCCTTGCGGTACAACGCCAGTGCCGGCAACTGCACATGGCCATCCACCGGCGCAGCGATGATGGCGATGCGACCGAACGTGGCCAGTGCCGACACCGAGGCTGGCAACCAGAATCCAGTGGTATCAAAGATCACATCGGCGCCGCCGCGGTACACCGTATTGACCTGCGCGCCGAGGTCTTCGGGTTTGTCCAGTTGAATCGTCTGATAACCCTGCGCCTGCAAGTCCTTGACCTGCTCCGGCCGGCGCGCCGCTGCCAGCAATTGCGCACCGCGTACTTTCGCCAGCGCCAATGCTGCCGTGGCGACTGCACCGCCGCCGATCACCAGCAAACGGGTTTCAGCGGTGACGAGGCTGCGCTCCAGCGCATCCCACGCCGTGGTGTACGGCACACCGAGGCTGGCGGCCTGAGTGAAACTCAGGTGCGACGGTTTGTGCGCCACGCCGTCGGCCGGCAGTTTGACGAATTGCGCATGGGAACCGTCGGCGAAAAAACCCAACTCACGCCCGGTGCCCCAGACTTCCTGGCCGATCAACGCCTGCGGCCCTTCGACCACGACACCGGCGAAGTCACGACCGGGAATGCGTGGCAGCGTGGTGTAGGGGAAACGCCCAAGGACGTTTTTCACGTCGCTGGGATTCAGGCCGGCAGCCTTGATCTGCACCAGCACCTCATCGGCGCCCGGTACCGGCGTCGGCACCTCGACGTAGCGCAGGGAAGACAAGTCGCCGGTTTTATCGAATTGCAGTGCTTTCATGGACACATCCACCGAATGGGAAAAAGGAAACTCAGGACAGCCAGCCCGCCACCAGTTGCCGACCCATCGGCCACAACTGCTCACCGGCCAACATGCCGAGCAGACCGACCAGCGCAATCGCCGGCGGGGCTGGAGAACGAAAGTCCAGCGCGCCGTAGAGCAGGCCGACGCCCAGACCGATGGCCAGTGAAATCAGGTAGTTCATCGGAGAACTCCGCCGCGTGAAGGGAATGGGCAGAGTCTAGGGAAAGGCTGCAAAGGGTACCGGCCAAGGACTTCTGAATTTCGGCCAAGTCTCGCGTTCAAGTGAACACTGTGGCGAGGGAGCTTGCTCCCGCTGGACTGCGCAGCAGGCCCAAAAAATTGATCAGCGCAACCCTCTTTAAAACCAAAAACGAGGGCTGCTCCGCACCCCAGCGGGAGCAAGCTCCCTCGCCACAGGGATTGAGTACAGCCATATATGCGGTGTCTATTCCAAGACAAATTGCGACGGGGCGACGCCCAGCTCACGGCGGAACATGTCGCTGAAACTGCTCGGCGAATAACCCAGTTCACGGGCAATCACACTCACCGCCACGCCCTGGATCAACTCCGCCACAGCCGTCGCCAGTTGTACCTGCCGCCGCCATTCGGCGAAACCCATGCCGAGGCTGTCCTTGAACAACCGCGCCAGCGTGCGCACGCTGGCGCCGGCGTTTTCCGCGTGCTGTTCGAAGGGAATTTCCAGCGACGGTGATGCCATCACCGCCTGACACAGATTCATCAAGCGCCGATCGGAATCATCCGGCAGCGGAATCTTCAACTGTGAACGCCTTGCGCGTTTCAACTCCAGCAGCGCCAGCCCGACCAGCGCCTCGTAATACTCCGGCGCACCACTGTCGCCCTGCTCCACCAGGCCGACGATCAATTCGCGCAACAACCCACCGACCTCGATCACCTGCACCGTCTCATCCAGCGTCGCCGCCAGCGCCGGGCGCAGGTAGATATTGCGCATCTGCAAATCCGACACCACGCGAATCCCGTGCGGCACACCCGGCGGCAACCACACCGCCCGCTGCGGTGGCACCACCAAGGCCTCATGCGGCGTCTCGACCCACATCACCCCGCTCATCGCATACAACAACTGCCCCCAGACATGCTCATGCGGCTCGATAAACAGCCCACGCGGATAGGTGCGCGCCAGCGGTTGCACGGGCACATCGGTGTCACTCAGATCGGGGGGTGCGGCGAGGGCCATGGCGAGCATTCATTGGGGTTGGCGGAAGCGCCATGGTAACCAGTCGGCCATTTCGTCGCCAATGGCGAAAACCGTCGGACAATCCGAGTGAATTTTCCACGCGCGCTGCGATCCCTCTATTACCACAGGGAGGAATACGGGCTTTATGAACAACGCAAAACTCTACGTCATTGAATACACCCTTCACGGCACGCCCAAGTCGTTCATTATCCGCTCGGACAAAATGGACAACGCCGAGGCGTGGCACTGGGCGAGCTGCGACGCGGGAGTCGGTCGAATCCCGCGCTTCGGCCGCGAAAAAGTGCAGAAGACCAGCAAACCGATGGCGGAAAAATTCGGCGTCGAAAATGTTGTCTGGCGACCGACGAGCTAAGCTCACTGCGCGACCATCAGGATCATTCGGGGGAATGCACAGTGACTAACATCAGCAGTCCGGCGCAACTTGATTACGGCCTGGACACCTTGTTCGGACGCATCACCAAAAGCGTCGACTGTCGAGTGGGTCTGGAAGCCGTCGAAGATGATCCTTATTGTTTCGCCCTGCGGGTGCCGGCACCGTTACCGGAAAACCTCGACCAGGCGAAAACCGTGGTGGTTCGGGTTGATGGCAGGCGATTACAGGGCACAGTGCGGCATACCGAGCGACTGGATGATGAAAGTCTGAAACTGGAAGTGGAGCCTGAATAGGCTCCACTTTTTTATGGGCGATCGTCAGCCGTGGGCGCACTTACAGCCCTTGCTGGAGCACTCCTCACCATGTTCGTGGTGCTTGGCGCAGCCTTCGCAGCAGTAATGCTTGCCGTGGCGCGCAATCGGATGCTCACCGAGCTTGCACTTGCATTCAGGACAGTCACAGGTGCTATCAGAATTAACAGGCATGGGACAGACTCCTTGAGTGGTGGTTGTCTGGGGCTTGAATGGCAGCCCTGGGAAACAGTGTAGGACTATGTGAGCGGTCTCGTGCCGCGATGAAATCCCGTTCCAGCCAATCCTTCGCCATGAAGGCACATCCCTGAAGACAGCGGATGTGAACATCTCTATCTCTCTCATACAAATTATCAATCGATAACTTATTGCCTAAAATAATTTATCGACTGATAATTAATTCGTCACGCGAAGCTTAATCACTGCCAGGAGACTCCATGGGCGTCCTCAAGCTCGACCATTTCACCATTCGCACCGAACGCTGGGCAGAAACTGCCGAGTTCTTCGAACAAGTCATCGGCCTGACACCAGGTCCACGCCCGGGTTTTCTTTTTCCCGGCTGCTGGATGTATGCCGGCGGCCATCCGCTGCTGCACATTGCCAGTGTCACCGGCGATCAGAAGGACCTTCAGGTGTACCTCGGCGACAAGCAGGGCGGCTACGGTTCGGGGTCGCTCGACCACGTTTCGATGCGTTGCGAAGGGCTGGAACAGGTGCAGACGCGTCTGCAATCCATGGGGATCGTCTTTCGCGAGCGAGTCATTCCGCAGATTGGCGAGCACCAACTGTTCCTCGAGGATCCTAACGGCATCACCATCGAGATGATTTTCGATTATGCGCCGGGTAGCCGGATCGTTGGCCAAGCCATGCCGCACCTGGCGATCGGCACGTCTGAGGACGAATGCTGATGGCCGGCTTCAATCGCAGACAGTTCATTCACGCCTTGGCCGGTACTGCGCTTCTGGCGCCGTTGCTGGCTCGCGGCAATATCCTCGCGGAGAGCAAGACCATGGTACGACTCGGCGTCACTGATCTTTCCTTTCATCATGCCACTGGGGCCGTTGTGACCGCGGTATTGCAGCGCATGGGTTTTGCTGTAGAGCGTTCCTACGCACTGCACGAGGCCAACTTCGAACAACTGCGCGTGGGGTCAATCGACATGATTGCCTCAGCCTGGATTCCTTCCAGTCACGGGTTGTACAAGACCCGAGTCGAGGAGCAGGTCGCAACGCGGGAGCTTGGTTTGCATTACGCCCCCTATGCGCTGTGGGGGGTGCCTGACTACATCCCGGTGTCCGAGGTGGACTCGGTCGAAGACTTGCTCAAGCCGCAGGTCAAAGCGCAAATGCACAAGGCGATACAGGGCATCGGTCCGGGCGCGGGTATCACCCGTTTCTCCCTGCGAATGATGGACGATTACGGGCTCGCTGCGGCCGGCTACAGCTTTCGCACCGGCACCCAGGAAGAGTGTGTGGGCGCTTTCGAGAAACTGGTGCAGACCCAGCGCTGGGGAGTGGTGCCACTCTGGCATCCACAGTTTCTGCATTTTCGTCATCGCATACGCGACCTCAAGGATCCCAAAGGTCTGCTGGGTAGCGTCGACCGTGCGGTACTGCTGGCACGGGCCGACCGTCTGGATCACTTCACCGCTACGCAGATTCAGGTTCTGGACAACATTCGCCTGAGCAACGCCATCGTTGCCGAGCTTGATTACGCGATCAATCGCGACGGCAAAAGCGCAGACCAGGCGGCCATTCTCTGGCTGGATAAAAACCCACAGATGCTTGCCTCGTGGCTTGCCCCACTCGGCTGAGCAACAGAAAAAATCCCTCGGTATAGCGTCCAGGCGCGCCGTTGGCGCGCTTGACAATAAAAAAAGCACAGGACCTCACCATGAACACTCTCGACACACCCGAATTGCGTCTGCAAGCCCGCGGGCTGACCTTGCCAAGTCCGGCGCCGGCACTGGGAAATTATGTGCCCTGGAGCATTGTCGGCAATACGCTGATGACCTCCGGCCAGTTTCCCTGGATCGATGGCCAGTTGCAGTACCGCGGCCGTCTGGGCCGCGATCTGGATCTGGAACAAGGTTACGCGGCCTGTCGCCTGGCGGCGTTGAATGCCATTGCCCAACTCAAGGATGCAGTCGGTGAGTTGAGCCGCATTCGCCAGATCTACCGACTCGAAGGCGTGCTCAATGTCGCGGAGGATTTTTACGATCATCCCAAGGCACTGGATGGCGCTTCCGACCTGCTGGTCGACATTTTTGCCGAGCGCGCCCGGCATACACGAATGATCTGGTCCAACCCTGTCATGCCCATGGACGGCTTCTGCCTGGTCTACCTGTTTGCCGAAATAGACACGCAGTAATCGGGAGACAAAACCATGATTCAGGCCAATAAGCTGTTCTTCGCCAGTTGCCTGTCGCTGCTGGTCACTTCAATGATTTTCTCCATCCGCGCAGATGTGCTGCAGTCCATCAGCGCCGACTACCTGCTGTCCAACGCGATGATCGGATTGACGATTTCATCGGTGTTCTGGGGTTTCACCCTGGGCATTATTGGCTGCGCACTGATCGTCGATTTCGTGGGCATGAAGTGTCTGCATATTTTGTCGGGCGTGGGCTACTTGCTTGGGATTGCCTTGATTCTTTTGGCGCCGGCCAACAGCAGTGGTCAGCCGATCGACGATATTTTTGCAGCCAGCGGAACCACGGTGCTTTACCTCGGTTTTCTACTCACGGGGATCGCCCAAGGCGTCGTTGAAGGTGTGACCAACCCGCTGGTGGCCACGCTGTTCAAGCGTGACAAGCGACGCATGCTGACAAGGCTGCACGCCTGGTGGCCGATGGGTCTGATTGCTGGCGGTCTGATCGCCTGGGGGCTGGGGCAGCTCGGCCTGTCCTGGCAGGTCAAACTGGCGGTCGTCGGCGTGCCGACCCTCGGTTACCTGATGCTGGTCGTACCCTTGCAATACCCGAGTACGGAACGGGTAAGTGCAAGCGTATCCAGCCGCGATATGTTCGCCCAGATCAAGCGTCCGTTGTTCATCGTGCTGATGCTGCTGATGTGGGTGACGGCGGCCACCGAGTTGGCGCCGGATCAATGGTTCGCCAAGATCATGGTCGACCTCCTTCCGCAATTGGGCAGCAACAGCATCCTGTTACTGGTCTACACCGCAGGCCTGATGTTCATTCTTCGGCAATACGCTTCGGGCTGGATCTTCGCGCGGTATTCGCCGTTTGCCGTGCTGACCTTCAGTGCAGTACTGACGGCGGCAGGTCTACTGGGTCTGGGTTTGTCGGGGCGCAGCGGACTATCGGGCGGCTGGGGTGGCGCTGCCGCGCTGTTCTGCGTAACCGCATTCGGGGTGGGTAAAACCTTCTTCTGGCCGACGATGCTTGCGATTACCAGCGAGTTGCTACCCAAGGGCGGAGCTCTGCTGATCAACCTGATGGGCGGCGCGGGCATGCTATCGGTGATGGTGGCTGTGCCGACCATCGGTACCCTGATGGATCAATACGACACGGCCAGTGCCTTGTTGGTGGTGGCGTTGCTGCCAGGTTTACTGGTCTTCGCCTTTGCCGTTTTGTGGCTGGTCTTCAGTCGGCGAGGAGGCTACCGCCCGCACTTGCTCGAAACACCACACTGAGCAGTTACGCGTCCGCCGGTCATTGCTCCGCGAGCGTTGGATCGCAATGCAAGGCACCGTCCAGAAAAGTATTCACCCGGTGGGTAATCAGCTCGGTCAGATTCTCCGGGACGGCCATCTGATAGACCCACTTGCGTACCCCGAGGTAGAAGAAGCTGCTGTGGAACCCCCACAGCACTTCGATCTCGAGTGCCAGTTCATGTTCAGTCGGTGGCACGGCGAGTTGCCTCTGGTGACGCAATTCTTCATTGATCACCAGAAAGATATTCTCATGCAGGCGCTTGAGGTAGCGCTGGTTCAGCGCTGGATCCTGCAAGCCGGCATACAAGAAAATACGCACCCACTCATTGTTCAAAATGGTGCGGGTGTAGCCGATGAAATAATCAATCAGCCGTTCCCTGAGCGGGATTGTGCGATCTTTGAGTCGAGGCTCCAGATCAGGATCCCAGCGGTTCATGAACACCTGCTGGTATACCTGTTCGATCAAAAGCTGTTTGCTCGGGAAGTAGCGATAGAGCAAGGGCTGAGTAACCTGCAACCCCTGGGCAAGCTCCCGTGTCGTCAGGGCGAAACCTTTCTGGGCGAACAGGGTGATGGCCCGTTCGACCATTTGCTGCTGACGATCCTCCGCCGTGAGGTTCTTGCGACCGGCCATTGGCGCTTTGTGGGTATCGCTGATTTTTGCCATTGTCGACCTGTGCAATAACGGGTGTAGTAAGCGTGAAGCCATCATACGCGTTGGCGCCAGCACAGTGGAATTGTGGGCGCCACCTCGCTCAAACGTCCTGCCGCACACTGCTGCGATACATAAATACCAACGCCAGCGCCAGGCAGACCATCGCCAGGATCCGGCTGCCGGACAAATCGATGGCCGGGTTGCCGAGCCAGCCAAAATTATCGATCAACATACCCATGCCCAACTGCCCGACAATCACCGCCACCGTCGCCACTGCGGTGCCGACCCGAGGCACCGCGCCAACCATGACGATCATGTACACCACGCCGAACAGCGCACCACTGAGTTGCCATTTCGGCACGTCGAGCAAACTCACCGCGTGGGCCGGTTCGAAGAACAGGATCAGCAATCCGGTGACCAGCGCACCCACGGCAAACGTCAGCAAACTGCTGCGCAACACCCCAACGGTTTCACCCAGACGGCCATTGATCGCGGCCTGAACACTCAACACCGCGCCTGCCGCGACCACCACGGCCAACAAAATAATCAGATTCATCATCAACCCCGAGCTATCAGAACAAGTGCCGCGACAATCAGCAGCAGCGCCAGCCAACGTTCACCGTTGACCTTTTTCCGAACCGCGCCGAACCAGCCAAAATGGTCGATCAGCACGCTCTTGCCGACCTGTCCGGAGAGGATCGCGATCATGGTCATGGCAATGCCAATGTGCGGCGTGGCCAGGGTCAGCACCACCACGTAAACCGGCCCTAGAAAACCACCGATCAATTGCCAGCGCGGCAACGTGTTCAGCGCCGGCCCTTGTTGTGGGCCACTGAACAGCAACAGCAAAAACAGAATCGCCGAACCGACGCCAAAGATGCTCAAGGTCGCCCACAGATGCCCGACCTGCACACCCAACGGCCCGAGCAACCCCGCCTCCACCGACAAGCCCATGCCCGCCAAAATCACCAGCGGCAGCAACAACAGGCGCAATCCCGAGTTGCTCGCCGGTGCGCTGACACTCACCTCATCCAACGTCTGCATAAACAACATCCCACTCAAGTAAACGATGGCGCGGATTATCGGCTGGCGAAGCTGTGCGATAAATGGGAGCATCCGGACAACACTTTTGCGTAACTCGCACAGCAGGATGATTCATGCACGGACTCAACGAACTCGGATTCAAGGCACTCAGGCTGTTTGTGGCGGTGCTCGACCACGGCAGTTTTTCCGAAGTCGCCCGCCGCGAAGGCGTAGCGCCCTCCTCGATTTCCCGGCAGATCCAGTTGATGGAGCAGGCGCTGAACCAGCAATTGCTCTACCGCCACACCCGCGCCGTGACACCCACCGAAGCCGGGCGCATGCTCGGCCACCATGCGCGGCTGGTGCTGGTGCAACTGGAGGAAGCCGAACAGGCGTTGCAGGAACAGCAAAGTGAACCCACAGGTCTCGTACGCATCAACGCCCCGGTGGTGTTCGGTCAACGGCATCTGACGCCATGGCTGGGCAAGCTGTGCGCGCGGTATCCGAAGCTGCAACTGGATATTCAGCAAACCGACCACTACGTCGACCCGCTACAGGAAGGCGCCGATTTGCTGTTTCGCATCGGCCCGCTGCACGACTCGAGCATGCAGGCACGGATACTTGCGCCGCACCGTTTTCAGGTCGCAGCAAGCCCGGCTTACTTGAAACGTCATGGCACGCCGCAACACCCCGCCGATCTGGCGCTGCATCAGTGCCTGGCCTACAAAGGCGCGACCGGCCAGCAGCGCTGGTTTTTCCGTCAGGGTCAGGAAGACTGGACGCCGTATTCGGTGCGAGGCCCGATCACCGGCAACCACGCCGACACCCTGACCCAAGCCGCCGTACAGGGGCTGGGGCTGGTGATGTTTCCGTCGTGGCTGATCGGCGAAGCGGTGCGCGAAGGCACGCTGGTGCCAGTGCTGGGGGATTATCAGGTGTCGAACAGTCTGGAGCCGCAGCAGATTGCCGTGCTGTGGCCGGGGAGCCGGCGACTGTCGGTGAAGGTGCGCACGGTGATTGATTTCTTCATCGAATGCTTCGGCGAAATCCCCTACTGGGACAGACCTTGAGGCGCACACAAATCCAAATGTGGGAGCGAGCCTGCTCGCGAATGCGGTATGTCTGATATCACAGTGGTGACTGACACACAGCTTTCGCGATCAGGCTCGCTCCCACAGGGTTTTGTTTCGGGCCCCAAATCGCGTCAGATCCGGAACTGACCGACCAGTTTGCCCAAGCGCTGCCCCAACTCCGCCAGGCTGCGCGACGTCTGCGCGCCCTGTTGCGTTTCATCCGCCACGCTGTCCACCGCCACTGCAATCTGATGGACGCTGCGGTTGATCTCTTCCGCCACCGCCGTCTGCTCTTCCGCTGCACTGGCGATCTGCGCGTTCATCGAGTTGATCGTCGCAATCAACTCCGCCATCGCATCCAGCGACGCCCCGGCCTGATTGGCCTGCTGTGAGGTCCCGTCGCCCGCCTCGCTGGAACGACGCATCGCCTCGACCGCCGACTGCGTACCCGCCTGCAAGCGATCGATCATCCCCTGGATTTCCTGAGTACTGATCTGCGTACGACTGGCCAGCGCCCGCACCTCATCGGCCACCACCGCAAACCCGCGCCCGGCTTCACCGGCCCGCGCTGCTTCGATCGCTGCGTTCAGTGCCAGCAGATTGGTCTGCTCGGCAATCGAACGAATCACCCCGAGCACGCCGACAATCGAGCTGACGTCCTGCTGCAAACTGTCCAGCGACACACCGCTGCTGCGGATGTCATCGACCAGTGCATGGATTTGTTTGATGCTGCCGGCCACCACCCGTTTCGCGCTCTGCCCTTCTTCATCGGTCTGCTGGGCAGCGACGGCGGCGTTTTGCGCACTCTTGGCGACTTCCTGGGCGGCGGCGGACATTTCGTTGATTGCCGTGGCCACTTGATCGGTTTCGTGACGCTGACGCTCCATCGCCTGATCGGAACGCTGGGCCTGATCCGACACCTGTGTCACCAGCCCGGTCAGTTGTGTGGTCATCTCGGTGATCTGCCGCACCAGACCGTGAATCTTGTCGACGAAACGGTTGAACGAGCCGGCCAGTTCGCCGAGTTCGTCCTGGCTGGTGATGTTCAGGCGACGGGTCAGATCGCCCTCGCCCGCCGCGATGTCATCAAGGTTGGCTTTCATCAGGGTCAGCGGACGCAAGATGGTATTGGCCAGCAGCATCCCCGCCGCCGCAATCACCAACAGTACCACCACGGCCACGCCGACGATGCTCAGCACCACGCCTTGCATGCGTTCCTGCACTTGCGCTTCAACCAGCGCGACTTGCGCTTCGATGCCGTCGAGATTCACCGAGGTACCCACGGCCATGTCCCACTTCGCCAGGTATTCGGTGTAGCCGAGTTTCGGCACCAGCACCTGAGCATTACCGGGCAACGGCGAACTGTATTGCAGGTAGTGGGTGCCGTCCTTGGCCACGCTGACCAGACCGCGATTGACGTAAACGCCGTTCGGATCGCGGTTGTCCTTGAAGCTTTTGCCAACGCCTTCAGGGTCATTGGCCTTGAACAGGCGCACGGTCTCGGAGTCGTAGCCGAAGAAGTAGCCGTCCTTGCCATAACGAATGCCCGAAAGCAGTTTGATCGCTTGCGCACGTGCCTCGGCGTCACCGGGAGCGGCAGCGTCGTACAGGGGTTTGATCGTGGTCATGGCCACGGCGACGTAACTTTGCAGGGTGGCTTTGGCATCGCTGAGCAGGCGCTCGCGGGTCTGATCGACCTCTTTGTGCGCCTGTTCCTGGAGGATGAACAGCGTGGTCAGGCTGATGACCAGCGCGAAGAGCAATACCGGGAGGACGGCAAGGGACAGGACTTTGGCCTTGAGACTCAAGCGCATTTCGGGGGCTCACTCTTTTGGTTTTATTGGCGTGGTTAAAGGCTTTAACGGCACACCAAAGCAAAAGTTGAGTTGAACGGACACCCAAAACCCTGTGGGAGCGGGCTTGCCCGCGATGGCGGTGTGTCAGACACATGGATATTGCCTGATCTGACGCCATCGCTGGCAAGCCAGCTCCCACAGGTTTCAGTGTTTAGAGGACCATCGCGGCCACCCAGCCGAATGCCAGCAACGGCAAGTTGTAGTGCAGGAACGTTGGCACCACGGTGTCCCAGATGTGGTGATGCTGGCCGTCGATGTTCAGGCCGGAGGTCGGGCCGAGGGTCGAGTCCGAGGCTGGCGAACCGGCGTCGCCCAGTGCGCCGGCCGTGCCGACGATGCAGACGATGGCCAACGGGCTGAAGCCCAGTTGCACGCACAGCGGTACGAAAATCGCCGCCAGAATCGGCACGGTGGAGAACGACGAACCGATGCCCATGGTCACCAGCAACCCCACCAGCAACATCAGCAACGCGCCGACAGCCTTGCTGTGATTGATCCACGACGCCGACGACTCGACCAGCGTCTGCACTTCGCCGGTGGCCTTCATCACTTCGGCAAAACCGGACGCGGCGATCATGATGAAACCGATCATCGCCATCATCTTCATGCCTTCAGTGAACAGGTCATCGGTCTCGCGCCACTTGACGATGCCGGACACCGAAAAGATCAGGAAGCCGGCCAGCGCACCGATAATCATCGAGTCCAGCAACAACTGAACGATGAACGCCGCCGCGATGGCCACCCCGGCAATCATCAGGCTCATCGGGTTGTACTGCACCGCGACCTGCTCGACCTGCTCGATCTTCGTCAGGTCGTACACACGTTTTTTGCGGTAGCTGATGAACGCCATCGCCAGACCGAACACCATGCCCAGCGCCGGAATGCCCATGGCGTGGGTGACATTGATCCCGCTGATGTCGACGCCGCTGCGCGCAACGTTGGCCAGCAGAATCTCATTGAGGAAGATGTTGCCGAAGCCCACCGGCAGAAACATGTACGGGGTGATCAGGCCAAAGGTCATGACGCAGGCAATCAAGCGGCGATCCAGTTGCAATTTGGTCAGCACATATAGAAGTGGCGGCACCAGCAGCGGAATGAACGCAATGTGGATCGGCAGGATGTTCTGCGAGGCAATCGCCACCACCCATAACAGGCCGATCAGCAGCCATTTGACGCTGCCGCCTCCGGTGCTGTGCTGCCGGTCGACCATCGCCAGAGCCCGGTCGGCCAGCGCGTGGGCCAGGCCGGACTTGGCGATCGCCACGGCGAAAGCGCCGAGCAGCGCGTAGGACAACGCCACGGTCGCGCCGCCACCCAGGCCGCTGTTGAACGCCTTGAGCGTGGCGTCGATGCCCAGACCACCGGTCAGGCCGCCGACCAGCGCACCGACGATCAAAGCGATCACCACGTGCACGCGGGACAGGCTGAGGATCAGCATGACGCCGACTGCTGCAATGACTGCATTCATTTCACTACCTCAAAAACACTGCGGTGGAAAAATCACCGCCAGACAGGATGAGTCCGCCAATGGAGTACCGGCGGATTTGCAAAGAGGGTCTTATTAGAAGGGCGCGCACTGTGCCGCAGAGTGGCGGCGGTGTCAAAACAACAGGCAAGACTGGCTATAAACCTGTGGCGAGGGAGCTTGCTCCCGCTCGGCTGCGCAGCAGCCGCAAACCCATCGTCTTCGGTCTGTCTGGATACCCGCATTCGCAGGTTTTGGGGGGCTTCGCCCCCAGCGGGAGCAAGCTCCCTCGCCACAGGCTGTGCATGAACGCAAAAAGGGGATTCCAGCCACAACATGCGGCAATTCGCCATATTGTGTTTCAAGGATAAAGAAAGCCGAAACGCGGCCGTTACAGTGCAAAGTCTCAGATATTTATCGAATAAGGACGTCTCCATGTCGCTCAGACAACTTTCCATCCAATGGAAAATCACCCTGCTCGCCGGACTTTGCCTGGCCGGTATCGTGACCCTGTTGGTGGGTCTTTCGCTGTACCGCATGGAGCACAGTTCCGAACTGGTGAAGGCTTCCAGCATGGAGATGCTCACCGAATCGGCGCAGGCGCGCATCGAATCCCAGGGCGAAGTGCAAGCCGCCGGTATTCGCCAGCAGTTCATGGACGCCTATCAGTACGGCCACGGTTTCTCGCGTCAGGTGCTGTTCCTGCGTGAACAGGCCGAAAAGCGCTTCCTCGACGCCTTCGACCTGCGTGAAGACATGACCCGTCAGGTCAAATCCGCCCTGCAAGCCAACCCCGACCTGCTCGGCCTGTCGCTGGTGTTCGAAGCCAACGCACTGGACGGCAAAGACGAACTGTTCGCCGGGCAAGCGGAGCTCGGCAGCAACGACAAGGGCCGTTTCGCCCTGTACTGGTCGCAACCGACGCCAGGCAAAATCACCTCGATGGCCCTGCCGGAAAGCGACATGGCCGACACCAGCACTGGCCCTAGCGGTCAGGCCGCCAACGCCTGGTTCACCTGCCCGCGCACCACGCTCAAACCGTGCGTGATCGAACCGTACTTCTATGTGATCGATGGCCAGAACGTGCTGATGACCAGCATCGTCTTCCCGCTGGTGGTCAACGGCAAAGTCATTGCCTCGCTGTCGGTCGACATCAACCTCAACAGCCTGCAATCGATCAGTCAGAGCGCGAGCAAAAAGCTCTATGACGGTCAGACCGCCGTGAGCATCATCAGCCCCACCGGCCTGCTCGCCGGCTACAGTCCGGACGCCGGCAAACTGAGCAAGCGTCTCGACGCCATCGACACCACCAGCGGCGCCGAACTGCTGCGCCAACTGGCCGCAAGCACCAGCGTTTCCAGCCTGCACAGCAACGGCCAGTTGAAAGTGCTGTCGCCGTTCCAGCCGATTCCCGGCGGTCCGTCTTGGGCGGTGTTGCTCGATGTACCGGAAAAAGTCCTGGTGGCGCGCGCCGAAGCGCTCAAGCAGCAACTGGATGCGAGCAACAACTCGGGCACTTTGATCGAGCTGAGTCTGGGCGTGCTGGCCGCGCTGATCGGCCTGTTGCTGGTGTGGCTGATGGCACGCAGTGTGACCAGACCGATCCTCGGCGTGGCAAACATGCTCGAAGACATCGCCAGCGGTGAAGGTGATCTGACCCGCCGTCTGGCCTACGACAAGAAGGACGAGCTCGGTCAGTTGGCCGGCTGGTTCAACAAGTTCCTCGACAAGTTGCAGCCGATCATCGCTGAGGTAAAACGCTCGGTGCAGGACGCACGCAACACGGCCGACCAGTCCTCGGCCATCGCCACCCAGACCAGCGCCGGCATGGAGCAGCAATACCGTCAGGTCGATCAGGTCGCCACCGCCTCTCACGAAATGAGCGCCACCGCGCAAGACGTCGCTCGCAGTGCCGCCCAGGCTGCCGAAGCGGCCAAGGATGCCGACCGCGCCACCCGCCAGGGTCTGACCGTGATCGACCGCACCACCGCGAGCATCGACACCCTCGCCGCTGACATGAGCGCGGCGATGATCCAGGTTGAAGGCCTCGCCGCCAACAGCGAGAAGATCGGCGCCGTGCTGGAAACCATCCGCGCCATCGCCGAGCAGACCAACCTGCTGGCGCTCAACGCCGCGATTGAAGCGGCCCGCGCCGGTGAAGCCGGACGCGGTTTTGCCGTGGTCGCCGACGAAGTCCGCAACCTCGCCCGCCGCACGCAAGAGTCGGTGGAAGAAACCCGTCAGGTGATCGAGCAACTGCAAACCGGCACGCAAGACGTGGTCGGTTCGATGGGCAACAGCCATCGTCAGGCGCAGGGCAGCGTTGAACAGGTCGGCCAAGCGGTAACCGCGCTGCGCCAGATCGGCGATGCGGTGACAGTGATCAGCGACATGAACCTGCAGATCGCCAGTGCGGCCGAGGAACAGAGCGCGGTGGCTGAGGAGATCAATAACAACGTGGCGACGATTCGTGATGTGACGGAGTCGTTGTCCGGGCAGGCGAATGAATCGGCGCGGGTGAGCCAGTCGCTCAATAGCCTGGCGAATCAGCAGCAGAGTCTGATGGATCAGTTCCGCGTCTGACGGCCCATTGCAAAACCCAATGTGGGAGCGAGCCTGCTCGCGAAAGCGGTGTGTCAGTGAACGATGATGTGTCTGACCCACCGCATTCGCGAGCAGGCTCGCTCCCACAAGGGATTGGTGGTGTTTGGGTGATCAGCGTTTAGGCAGCTCGATCACCACCTTCAACCCGCCCCACTCACTCTCGCCCAGCACCAGCAACCCGCCCCACGTGTCGACGATGTCGCGCACAATCCCCAATCCCAGGCCATGCCCGTGGGTCTGTTCATCCAGCCGCGTTCCCCGGCTGAACACCTGAGCGCGTTGTTCCTCGGGAATCCCCGGGCCGTCATCTTCCACGCTCAGGGCAAAACCGTCCGTACGCTCAATCACACTCAAGCGCACCTCGGCATCCGCCCATTTGCAGGCGTTGTCCAGCAGGTTGCCCAAAAGCTCCAGCAAATCCTCACGGTCCCACGGCAATTGCAGACCCGGCGGCGCGACGTAACTCAGCGCTAGGTGTTCGCCATGAATCATGTTCAACGTCGCCAGCAATCCCGGCAGTTCTGCATCGCAGTCGAACAATGCGCCGGGCAATGCATCACCAGACAGTCGCGCCCGGTTCAGTTCGCGGTTAAGCCGTTGCTGCACTTGCTCCAGTTGTTCCTTGAGGATCTTGCGCAGCTCGGGGTGGCCGTCGAGTTTCTCGCTCGACGCCAGACTCAACAGCACCGCCAACGGTGTTTTCAGCGCATGCCCCAGATTGCCCAGCGCATTGCGTGAACGCTTGAGGCTGTCTTCGGTGTGTGCGAGCAAATGGTTGATCTGCGCCACCAACGGTTCCAGCTCCACCGGCACCTGATCATCGAGTTGCGAACGCTGGCCCTGCTGCAATTGCGCAATCTGCTCGCGGGCCTTTTCCAGCGGTTTCAACGCGCGGCGCACGGTCAGGCGTTGCAGAAACAGAATCAGCAGCAGCCCGCCCAGGCCCAGGCCGAGACCAATCTGGCGCATACGCTGAAAGCTCTCGCGCACCGGCGTGTAATCCTGCGCCACGCTGATCGAGATCGACTGCCCCAAACGCCGATAGTCCGAACGCAGCACCAGCAACTGCTGACCGTCCGGGCCCAATTGCAGATTGCTGTGCAGACCGGGATGTTCGAGCAGCGGCAGATCCTGATCCCACAACGAGCGCGAACGCCAATGACTGTCGGCGAAATCGATACGGAAGTAATGCCCGGAAAATGGTCGCTGATAGGCCGGCGACAGGTGCCGCTCATCCAGTTGCAAGCCTTGCGGCCCACGCACCAGAGCCACCAACAGGCTTTCACTGTCGTTGCGCAATCCGGCTTCGAGATAACGCTGCAACCCCACCTCAAACAACCACAGGCTGGTCTGCGCCAGCACCAGGCCGACGACCACCATGACGCTGATCAACCCCAGGCTCAAACGGCGCTGGATTGACCTCACGAAGCTTGCCCGCCGAACAGGTAACCCTGACCACGACGGGTTTCAATCACGCTTTTGCCGAGCTTGCGGCGCAGGTGATTGACGTGGACTTCGAGGACATTGGAGTCACGCTCGGTTTCGCCGTCGTAGAGGTGTTCGGCGAGGTGGCTTTTCGAAAGGATCTGCTCCGGGTGGAGCATGAAATAACGCAGCAGACGGAACTCGGCGGCGGTCAGTTGAATGTCGGCACCGTCGCGGGTCACGCACTGACGGCCCTCGTCCAGATGCAGGCCGGCAGCCTTGAGCGTTGGTTGATTGGCCTGGCCCTTGGAGCGGCGCAGCAGCGACTGAACGCGCAGGTGCAGTTCTTCCGGATGGAACGGTTTGGTCAGGTAATCATCGGCACCGGCCTTCAAACCTTCGATGCGCTCGGCCCAGGAATCGCGCGCGGTCAAAATGATCACCGGCGTTGCCAGGCCGCCCGCACGCCACTGCGCCAGCACCTCAAGCCCCGGCACACCGGGCAGGCCAAGGTCGAGGATGATCAGGTCATAAGGCTCACTGCTGCCCTGATACACCGCATCGCGGCCGTCGGCCAGCCAATCCACCGCGTAGCCTTGACGTTGCAGGCCGGCGATCAGTTCGTCGGCCAGTGGCACGTGGTCTTCCACCAGAAGCAAACGCATCGATCAATCTTCCTTGTCTTTCACAAGTTCGCCGGTATCGGCCTTCAAGTGCAGTTCACGGGCGACACCCTCGACCGTCAGCAACTCGACTTCGTAAATGTACACGTCGTGTTTTTCTTCCAGCTCGACTTCCAGCAGTTTCGCGCCGGGATAGCGATCCATGGCCTGCTGCAGCACTCGTTCCAGCGGCAGAATCACGCCGTTCTGGCGCAGTTTCATGGCTTCGTCCGGGCCGAGGTCGCGGGCCATCGCCGCCGAGCAGAAAATCACAAGCGCCAACGCAGTGCGGCTGGTGGCGCGAACATTAACCTTCATTACGTATCCTGATGATCCTTGAGAATCCGCCCAGTCACCGCGTCTAATTCCAGATCCCACTCCAGCCCTTGCGGATCACGCATTTCGATCTGGTAGATGTACTTGCCGTACTGTTCTTCCAGCTCGGTATCAGTGATCTCGGAGCCCGGGTGTTTGGTCAGTGCCGTGGCATTGAGCTTCTCGAAGGAGACGATAGTACCAGCGTCGCGCAGCCGCAGGGCTTCATCCGGCCCCAGATCACGAGCATGGGCGAAGCTGGCGGTCAGGCCGAGGATCGAGGCGAGGGACAGGGCAGTCAGGGTTTTCATGGGTGTCTCCGTATTTTTATGTGTTGCTTACGGTCGGCACCTTAGCGGGATGAACTTAACTGAAACTGAATTGCCATCATTGCCCCAGAGCAACACCAGATCTGTTGAATCATGCAAAACCCTGTGGGAGCGGGCTTGCCCGCGATAGCGTTCTTTCAGCCACAGAGATGCCAGCTGTCCCGCCGTCATCGCGGGCAAGCCCGCTCCCACAGGGTTCAACGGTTCGCCTATAATCCTTCGCTTGCTAACGATCGAGACCGGTATGACCGCCATCCACATCAAGTTCCCCGCCCTCACCCTCAAGGCTGGCCCACGGGCCATGGCGCGCATTCGTGCCCAGGGCCTGAACGCCGCCGACGTCGGCACCCTGCCCGGCGCGGCCGGTGGGCCGAAGGCGTTGGGGATTCAGGGGCTGGATCTGGCGCTGTTCGGTGAGTGGCTGCCGAGTGCACCGCGCGAACGATCTCTGATCGGTGCGTCGGTCGGTTCCTGGCGTTTCGCCAGCGCCTGCCTGCCGGATGCGGCCGAAGGCATCCGCCGTCTCGGGCAGTTGTACGCCGAGCAGAACTTCAACAAAGGCGTGACCATGGCCGAGATCAGCCAGAGCTCACAGCGCATGCTCAATGACCTGCTCGATGGCCGCGACGCCAGCATCCTCGGCAACGCCGATTACCGCTTGAACATCATGGTGGTGAAAAGCCACGGACGTCTGGCCGACGACCACCGCGGTCGCCTGGGGCTGGCGCTCGGTTCGGTGATCGCCGACAACCTGCGGGGCCGCGCACGGCTGTCGCGACACTTCGAACGGTTGATCATCCACGATCCGCGCCTGGCGCCGCCGGTGCATGCGTTGAACGACTTCCCGTCACGCTTCGTCGCACTGAATGCCGGTAACCTGCGTCAGGCGCTATTGGCTTCAGGTTCTATCCCCATGGTCATGGAAGGCGTGCGCGACTTGCCCGGCGCCGGTGTCGGCACGTTCCGCGATGGCGGCCTGCTCGACTATCACCTCGACCTGCCCTACAGCGGCGACGGCATCGTGCTTTATCCGCATTTCACCGATCGGGTGATTCCGGGCTGGTTCGACAAGACCCTGCCGTGGCGCCGCGCCTCGACCGAGCGCTTGCAGGACGTGCTGCTGCTCGCGCCTTCGAAGGAATATCTGGCGCGCCTGCCCTACGGCAAACTGCCCGACCGTAACGACTTCAAGCGCTTCATGGGTGACGCCCCGAGCCGCCAGAAATACTGGCACGCGGCGATGGACGAAAGCCGCCGACTGGGCGACGAGTTTTTGGAACTGGCTGCCAACGGTCGCCTCGCCGAGCGCCTGCTGACCCTTTAGTCAGTGTTTTGCCCAGAGCTCTGGTAAACTCGCCGCCTGCCCGAATCGCTGCGGCGAACGCCATCTGAACAGAGCCAAAAATACTGTGGAAATCTTCAAGGAATTTACTTTCGAATCCGCCCACCGCCTGCCGCACGTCCCGGACGGCCACAAATGCGGACGCTTGCACGGTCACTCGTTCAAAGTGGCGATTCACCTGAGCGGCGACCTCGATCCGCACACTGGCTGGATCCGTGATTTCTCCGAGATCAAGGCGATTTTCAAGCCGCTGTACGAGCGTCTCGATCACAACTACCTGAACGACATTCCCGGCCTGGAAAACCCGACCAGCGAAGTGCTGGCCAAATTCATCTGGAATGAATTGAAGCCACTGCTGCCGGAACTGAGCGCCATCCGCATTCACGAGACGTGCACCAGCGGCTGCATCTATCGCGGCGAGTGATCCAGTAACCCCGAATTCCCCTGTGGGAGCGAGCCTGCTCGCGAAAGCGGATTATCAGCCGACATTGATATCGACTGACACGCCCTCTTCGCGAGCAGGCTCGCTCCCACAAGGAAACAGTGATTTGCCAGAGAACAGCCTTCACGGCTGTTTTTTTATGCCTATGCTTTTTGGCTCAAACCCGCCAAGAGGACAGGCCCATGACGGACTGGCTGCTGGATCAGGTCTTTGACTTCAACGGGCACACCGTGCGCCATGCCGTGCGCGGCGACGGTCCGGCGCTGGTGTTTGTGCATGGCACGCCGTTCTCGTCGTACGTGTGGCACCGCATCGCCCCGCACTTTTTCGCCACACACCGGGTGCACTATTTCGATCTGCTCGGTTACGGGCGCTCCGAACAGCCGGACGCCGATGTCTCCCTCGGGGTGCAGAACGAGCTGTTGGCGCAACTGCTCGAGCACTGGCAACTCGACCGTCCGGACGTCGTCGCCCATGACTTCGGCGGTGCCACGGCATTGCGCACACACCTGCTCAACGGCAAGGATTACCGCAGCCTGACGCTGATCGACCCGGTCGCGCTGACGCCCTGGGGCTCACCGTTCGTGCAGCATGTGCGCCAGCACGAAGCGGCGTTCAGCGGCCTGCCGGATTACATCCAGCGCGCCATCGTGCCGACCTACATTCGTGGAGCGATTCATCGGGATATTCCCGATGAAGAACTGGCGCCCTATGTGCAGCCGTGGCTCGGCGATCCGGGGCAAGCGGCGTTCTATCGGCAGATCGCGCAGATGGACGAGCGCTACACCCGTGAGCCCGAACCGCTGTACCCGAGCATCCGCTGCCCGGTGCAGATTCTCTGGGGTGAAGACGATCAGTGGATCCCCATCGAACGCGGCCGCGCCCTGCACCAGTTGATCCCCGGTTCGCAATTTCACGCCATCGCCAACGCCGGCCACCTCGTCCAGGAAGACGCCCCGGAAGCCATCGTCGCCGCCCTGCTCCGCTTCCTCTAACCCCACCAAATCCCTTGTGGGAGCGAGCCTGCTCGCGAAAGCGGTTCATCAGTCACCGCAGATGTCATCTGAGGCTCCGCCTTCGCGAGCAGGCTCGCTCCCACATTGGGCTCGGGTGCATTCAGTTGCACCGCTTTCGCGCCAATCCATGTGTCTCGTCTATACATAACCCGCGCCACCCGGCATTTGGCACGACCACTGCAACCTCTCCCGCGTCTTCCCCTTCCAGCAAAGGACCGCCCCATGACGCAGAACGATCCCGGCAACGATTACCCCCTCAGCGAAGTCCCGATGCACGCGCGTAAAGGCCTGGCCTCGACCGCCATGGTGTTACTGGGATTCACATTCTTCACCGCAACCATGTTTGCCGGCGGCAAGCTCGGCGTGGCATTCAGTTTCAGCGAGATGATGGCGGTGATCATCGTCGGCAATCTGCTGCTCGGCCTGTACGCGGCGGGCCTCGGTTACATCGCCTTCAAAAGCGGCCTCAACTCGGTGCTGATGGGCCGTTTCTGTTTCGGCGAAGTCGGCAGCAAGCTCAGCGACCTGATCCTCGGCTTCACCCAGATCGGCTGGTACGCCTGGGGCACCGCGACGGCTGCCGTGGTGATTGGCAAATACTTCGAACTCGATGAAGGCACCGTGCTCGGCTTGATGGTGCTGTTCGGCCTGATGTTCTGCGCCACGGCTTACGTCGGCTATCGCGGACTGGAAATTCTGTCGTACATCGCGGTGCCGGCGATGATGTTGCTGCTGATGCTGTCAATGTGGGTGGCGACGGTGAAGGTCGGTGGCTTCGAAGGTTTGCTCAGTGTGGTGCCAACGGCGTCGATGGACTGGTCAACGGCGATCACGCTGGTGTTCGGCACCTTCGTCAGCGGCGCGACGCAAGCCACCAACTGGACGCGGTTTTCCCGTTCGGCACGGGTGGCGGTGCTGGCCAGCCTGATCGGTTTCTTTATCGGCAACGGTTTGATGGTGCTGATCGGTGCCTACGGCGCCATCGTCTATCAACAGCCGGACGTGGTTGAAGTGTTGCTGCTGCAAGGTTTCGCCATGGCCGCGATGGCGATGTTATTGCTGAACATCTGGAGCACTCAGGACAACACCATCTACAACTTCGCCGTCGCCGGCTGCAACCTGCTGCGCACCAGCCGACGTAAAACCGTGACCCTGGCTGGCGCGGTGATCGGCACCCTGCTCGCCCTGCTGGGCATGTACGACATGCTGGTGCCGTATCTGATATTGCTGGGCACAGTGATTCCGCCGATTGGCGGGGTGATCATGGCCGACTTTTTCTACCGCTGGCGCGGCCACTATCCGCGCCTGGCCGACGCCCGGCTGCCGGCGTTCAACTGGCCGGGGCTCGGGGCTTACGCGGTCGGCACCGTTGCCGCGTTCAGTTCGCCGTGGGTCGCGCCGCTGGTAGGCATTGCCGCTGCCGCGCTAACGTATGTCATCGTCACCGGCCTGCTCGGCGCCCGCAGCGCCAGTTCGCCACTACAAGACCTATAAAAAAGGATTCGCCTGATGCACATCATCAACGCCCGACTGCGCAACCAGGACGGTTTGCACGAATTGCACCTTGAAGACGGGCTGATCCGCAGCATCGCCCGCCAGACCGAAGCCCCGACTCTGGGCCGCGACGACCTCGACGCCGGCGGCAATCTGGTCGTGCCGCCCTTCGTCGAACCGCACATCCACCTCGACGCCACCCTCACCGCTGGCGAGCCACGCTGGAACATGAGCGGCACGCTGTTCGAAGGCATCGAATGTTGGGGCGAGCGCAAAGTCACCATCACCGAAGAAGACACCAAAAACCGCGCCAAAAAGACCATTCAGACGCTGGCCGCCCACGGCATCCAGCATGTGCGCACCCACGTCGATGTCACCGACCCGCAACTCACCGCACTGAAAGCCATGCTCGAAGTGCGTGAGGAAAGCCGTCACCTGATCGACCTGCAAATCGTCGCATTCCCGCAGGAAGGCATCGAGTCGTTCCGTAATGGCCGTGAGCTGATGGAGGAAGCGATCCGCATGGGCGCCGACGTGGTTGGCGGGATTCCGCATTTCGAATACACCCGCGATCAAGGCGTCAGCTCGGTGAAGTTCCTGATGGACCTGGCCGAGCGCACCGGTTGCCTCGTCGATGTGCATTGCGATGAAACCGATGACCCGCATTCGCGCTTTCTCGAAGTGCTTGCCGAAGAAGCACGCAGCCGCGACATGGGGGCATTGGTCACCGCCAGTCACACTACGGCGATGGGTTCTTACGACAACGCCTACTGCGCCAAACTGTTCCGCCTGCTCGGCCATTCCGGGATCAGTTTTGTCTCCTGCCCGACCGAGAGCATTCACCTGCAAGGACGCTTCGACAACTTCCCGAAACGCCGTGGCGTGACCCGCGTCAACGAACTGCTCGAAGCCGGCATGAACGTGTGTTTCGGCCAGGACTCAATCGTCGATCCGTGGTATCCGCTGGGCAACGGCAACATCCTCCGCGTCCTCGAAGCCGGGCTGCACATCTGCCACATGCTCGGCTACCGCAACCTGCAAAGTGCGCTGGATCTGGTGACCGACAACAGCGCCAAAGCCATGCATCTGGGCGAACGTTACGGCCTGGAACAGGGACGCCCGGCGAACCTGCTGATTCTGTCGGCGGACAGCGATTACGAGGTGATCCGCAGCCAGGGCCTGCCGCTGTATTCGATTCGTGGCGGTGAGGTGTTGATGAAGCGGCAGATGCCGGTGGTGGAGTTCGTCTAAGGTATAGAAGTCGGCGTCGCAACGGCGCCGATTCACTCCACTTCGATGGACGCTCTTTCATGCTGAAGTTCGTGCGTAGTTGATCAGCCGCCATCCTCATTCGCTTGAGGACTCGCCATGAAACACAACCCTCTCTCCACTCCGATGGCCACGCTGTACGCCGAAGGCCGCCATACCTTTATCGAGCTGGTGCCCGACGGCGGTGCCCGTCTCGATGCCTTGTTTCATACCGTGCCCGCACTGGGCGAACTGGCCGTCGGCGTTGTGTACGGGCATCTGCATGCTCGTCCCGGCCTCGACCCGCGCCTGCGTGAGGCGGTGTCCTTCGCTGCGATCGTGGCCTCGGGCATGGTTGGCCCACCGTTGAGCGTACACCTCAAGACCGGGCTGGCCTCGGGATTGGCGCCCGGTGAAATGACCGAAGTGCTGTTGCAGGCTTCGGCATTCGCGGGGTTCCCCCGGGCAGTGAGTGCGGCCGAGCAACTCAATCGACTGTTCGACGAGGCCGGCCTGACCTCACCGCCTGCACCGACGCCGCGTGAACTCGCCCTGGCGTTCTGTGAGCAAGTACGCGACGGCCACGCGCCGATACCGGTCAGCGCAGCGGTGAAACGCCAGTTGAAGCATGCGCGGAGCCTGTCGCTGCTGGCGTCTTCGGCGCATTCGGTCATCGTTGAGTGTTTTGAAGAGCAGCCCGATCCACAGGCGTTGCTGCGACTGAAAGTCGAAGGAGACCGAGTAACGAGCGTGACATTGTTCAAGGCTCACTGACCCTGCCACGCCCTCCTACAGGGGTCAGGCAATCTGGTGGGCTGTGCCGAACAGGCTGACGCGCAGCAATTGCCCATTGGCCTCTTCCAGCAGAATCGGCGCCGTGCCGCCGGGCATGACGACGTGTACGGCGCCTGCCGCGACCCAACCGACCCGCCACGCTGCCGAGGCCACCGCGCTGGCGCTGGTGCCCGAGGACGCAGTCGGGCCTTCGCCGCGCTCAAACACGCGCGCGACAATCCGTTGCTCTGATTCGCGCGCGGCCCACTGCAGATTGATGCCCGCCGGGCAGGGTTGTCCGGTGCCGGTCGGCATGGCGTAGGCGATTCGGGTCAGGTCTTCGTTCAGTGGTGATTCACGCATTCTCTCGTAAGTGGGCAACGCGGTCTTGTCGCCGAGCAGTGTCACGCAATGCGGATTGCCGATGCGCACGAACTGACTGTGGCGCCATGCAGGATCGAGTTGCGCCAAGGGTTGCACATGACTCACCTCCCGACCGTTCAAATCGACACTTTCGACGTTCTGCGCGCCCACGGAAAACGGCCCGAAACCGGGCTGACCGAGATCCAGCCAAAAACCTTTTACCTCATCGACTTCAGCCGGTTTCACCGAGGTTTCCACCGGGTCACCCTTGTCATGATGCACCCGCAACAGCGCGCCCTCCTCCGGCAGTAAACCTTGCTCGGTCAGTGCCTGAGAAAAAATCGTCAGGCCGTTGCCACTGCGCTCGGCAAGCGTGCCGTCGGTGTTGACGATCAACACATCGAACGGTGGCGAAATCTGGAACGGGCCGATCAGCAGGCCGTCACTGCGGTGGGATTTACTGTTCGCTGGCCGCTGACCTTCTGGCCAGTCACAGCAAAGCCTCACCGCTGCCTCACTCCACGCCTGCCGCGATGACGCGCATTCAGCGGCGTTGGCTGGCAAATCAACGCCCGCCTCGCGCAATGCTCTGGGTAAAATCACCCCGTAGATATTGCCCCTTGCATCGTAGAACTGCGTCATCACCCTTCTTCCCTGCTGCCATAGAAGTCCACTGTAAACTGCGATCCCTTGTAGGAGCGAGCCTGCTCGCGATAGCGGTGTGTCAGTCGACATTTTTTTAAATTGGCCCACCGCTATCGCGAGCAGGCTCACTCCTACAGGGTACGATGTCGGCTGTACGTCCTCGAATGATCGGCGATCGAACCTCGACGCTGAATCACTGTCCTTCGGGGACGCGATGTTTTTGCCAAGGATTGATATGACCAGCCTCAACCCCCAAGACACTTTCGTCCCCGGACGCCAGCAACAGATGTCCACGCGCATCGCCTTCTTCATCGCCGGGCTCGGCATTGCCGCGTGGGCGCCACTGGTGCCGTATGCCAAGGCCCGGGCCGGACTCGATGAGGGGACGCTGGGCCTGTTGCTGCTGTGCCTTGGGGTCGGTTCGATTCTGGCGATGCCGTTGGCGGGGATTCTCGCGACTCGGTTCGGCTGTCGTCGGGTCGCCACCGGCGGCACCTTGCTGATCTGCGCAGCGTTGCCATTACTGGCAACGGTGTCGTCGATCCCGGCGCTGATCGCCACGCTGTTCATGTTCGGCGCCGGGCTGGGCACGGTGGATTCGACGGTGAATCTGCAAGCGGTGATCGTCGAGCGCGCCAGCGGCAAGAACATGATGTCGGGCTTTCACGGTTTGTTCAGCCTCGGAGGGATTGTCGGCGCGGCGGGCGTGAGCGCCCTGCTCGGCCTCGGTCTGTCGCCGCTGGGGGCGATGCTGGTGGTGGTGGGCGTACTGATTGCCGCGCTGTTCAAGTGCGTGCCGCACATGTTGCCCTACGGCAGTGAAAGCTCTGGCCCGGCCTTCGCGGTGCCCCACGGCATTGTGCTGTTTATCGGCGGGATGTGCTTCATCGTGTTCCTCACCGAAGGCGCGGCGCTGGACTGGAGTGCGGTGTTCCTGGCGCAGGAGCGCGGGATCGACACGGCTTATGCCGGTTTGGGTTACGCAGCGTTTGCTCTGACCATGACGGCTGGACGTTTGATGGGTGACCGGATTGTGCGCAGCGTCGGCGCGACGCGGATCATTCTGTTTGGCGGTCTGCTGGCCGCGGCCGGGCTGTTTCTGGCGACGTTTGCACCGAGCTGGCAAGCGGCGTTGGTCGGTTATGCGCTGGTCGGCGCCGGATGCTCGAACATCGTGCCGGTGCTGTATACGGCGGTGGGCAAGCAGACGGTGATGCCGGAAAGCATCGCGGTGCCGGCGATCACGACGTTGGGTTATGCAGGGATTCTGGCGGGGCCGGCGGTGATTGGTTTTGTCGCCCATGCGAGCAGTTTGAGTTTTGCTTTCGGGCTGATGGCAGTGCTGCTGGTGGCGGTGGCGATTGGCGGGAAAGTGCTCAAGGTCTGAGGAAAGGGATTTACGACAAACGGTAGATTATTACGCAGTCCACTGTCATTTCTGACAGTGGACGGAGATCGCATCGCGTCGCAGCATAAGATCAGTCACCTCTTATGGACGCATCATGAAATCGATCTGCAGAAACGGAATTCTGGCGCTTCCACTGCTGCTCGGTCTGAGCCATGGTGCACAGGCGTCGACGCCAGCCGATCTGGATCTAGGTGAAGCCGTGGCCAATTTCGCGCCGGAGCAGGTCTTGAGCAACGACCATGGGCAACACCGGCACTGGTTGGCGATCGGTCGGGTAATAGTCAGAAAATCTGATTGTTCCGGCAGCCTGATCGACACGCGCGATGCCGATGGCAATCAGGACGGTCCGGCCTATGTACTGACAGCGGGACACTGCGTGTATAGCGACGCAGATCGTTTTATCCATAATGCCCCCGTCTCTGGCCGGGTCATTTTCAACTATTTCAAGGACACGCAGGCCCGGCAGCAGACCTACTCGATAGTGCGAATCCCTTGGGGTACGCGGCGCGGTGGTGACATTGCCATCGTTGAACTTGACCGTTCTCTGAAACAACTGATGGATGACGGAATCACACCGCTGAAGCTGACGCGCCAACCTGCGGCGGCGGGTTCGAACGTGCTGATCGTCGGAGCACCGCAATCCTCCTTTCTGACACGGGTCGCCTGCCGGCAGGAAGCGTCGGTCGCCATATTTGAGGAAGGTTTCGTTTGGTTCGACCAACTTAGCAATCGCTGCGAGGGTGTACGCATCGGTATTTCCGGTTCACCGGTCCTGACTCGATATGGCAACGAGATCCTCGGGGTAATCGGTACGACTACGCGCATCGGCGGACCATCGCGGTGCGGTGCGGATGAGCCCTGCGAAATCAGTGATGGTACGCCGCAAAAATCGCCGGACACCAACTATGCAACGCCCGTCACCTCTCTGGATCGCTGCTTCGACGCGGGTCGATTCACTTCCGACAATGTCGACTGCCCGCTCGGCCCGGCCAGTGACTTCGAACCGCGCAACGATGAAAACTACGTGCGGATGCTACGAAATACAGAGGGTGGTTTTGATCCGCTGCTGTGGAAACAGACCTTTACCCTGGATCAACCGTTTTACCGGCTCAAATACACTCGAACACTGGCCGACTGCGCGAACGGCGAGGGCTATGGCCCGGCTCGACAAAGCAAAGGTAAAGAACAAGACACCTCGACTCACGCTTTACGCGCAGGCCCCGGTTTCTATTTCTTATGCGTCATGGGGCAACCCCACAAGACAGTCACCGTGGATCGATGGTCGGCTCGAAATGCCCGAGTCTACTGGCGCTGGGCACTGGCAGGGCCGTCAAACCTTGCCCCGGTCTATACGTTGTTTGAAAGTGAAAAAAACACCTTTACCGTTACCCCGGTCGAAGTGGCGCCGGATCTGACTGACGCGGGTTACCAATACAAAATTATTCCCCCGCAAACGTCCGATTGCCTGAACGCCGAGGGCTATCAACGCCTTGGGGAGAACCAGAGCGCGTTTATCGTCACGGTTGCCGATGGCCCAAAAAGAGTTTGTCTCAAAGGTCATGACATCGTAGGCAATCCCTCCCCGGTGGTGGATTTCCAGTTACTTGAATCAACCGATAAAAATGAATAATTGTGCTGCAGGCGGCTGGCGACAGCCGCCTGCGCAAAAGGTCAGAAGCCCACGCTGGCCTGCACGAAGAACGTCCGAGGCGCCCCCACATACATCCCCGAATTGTTATCACTCGAACGCGTGAAGTACTGCTTGTCAAAAACGTTCTTCACCCCCGCCCCCAACTTCAAATTCGACACCTGCGGCCCAAAGTCATACCCACCACGCACGTTCCAGGTAACATACCCCGGAATATCGCCGTACTGCCCGTCCGCCGTGCCGTCAGTGATGTAGTTGCCATTGAAACTGCCATCAGCATTCACCCCGGTACCTGGCGAACGCTGCTTCGACTGGGCAAAACCATCAATGTTGTAAGTCCAGCGATTGACGTCATACCGCAAACCAACCGTCGCCACCTGACGCGAATAGAACGGCAGATCGCGCCCCTTGAACCCCGGAATCTCACCTTCATACGTCGCGCGGGTGTAAGTAAAACCGGCATTCGCGGTCAAGCCATCAAGACGCGGATCCAGCGCCGCCATGTCGTAATGCACAGACGCCTCAATGCCCTGGTGCTTGGTCGCGCCGAGGTTGGTCCAACCCACGTCGTTGCTGATGTATTGCAGTTCGTCGTCGAAGTCGATGTAGAACAGCGTCACTTCCCCGCCCCACACGTCATCGTTGTAGCGCGTACCGATTTCGTAAGTCTTGGCTTTTTCCGGTTCAAGACCGTTGGCGGTCTGATCACCCGAGCCGCCCTGACCGAGTTGGAAATACTGCAAGCTGCCAAACGACGTTTCGTAGTTGGCGAACAGTTTCCACGCATCCGACAGGTGATACATCACGCTCAGCGCCGGCAGCGGTTCGTTGCTTTCGATGCTGCGGTTTTTTTCCTGCACCGGTTTGCCCGCCGTGTCGAGCACAGCGCGATCGTGCCAGTCAGTGCTGATGTGTTCGAAGCGAATGCCCGGGGTGATGGTCCAGTTGCCGACGTCGATCTTGTTGTCGATGTAGACCGAGTTGGCCTCAGTGCCGCCGGTGCGGTCCTGGAATGTATGGCCATCGGACGTCGGCGTGAGCACCGGCTGGTTGTTGACCAGCGCCACACGGCTCGACGACTCGTGCATCGCCTCTTTCAAATAGCGATAGCCGACGCTGACTTCCTGCGTGGTCGGGCCGACATCGAATACCCGCGACACGCGCGGCTCGATGCCCAACGTGTAGTAGGAGCGCGGGTACGAGCTGAGGGTTTTCTGGTCGCGGGCGGCGATGGTGCTGCCACGAAAACTGTCGGTGTAGTAGGTCAGGACTTCTGCCTGGGTGCGTTCGTCGATCTGGCGGATCCACTTGAACGACACGTCTTTGCGCCGCCCCGTGAATTGGTCGTAGTCACGCACCGAGTCGTACGGTTTGTCGTCGTACTGCTTCTGCGTCAGACCGCCGGGCATGTCGGCACTGGCGTCGTAGTAATGGAAATTGAGGCTGAAATCGTCCTGATCGGTCGGTGCCCAGTGCGTCTTGAGCAACACGTCGTCGATGTCGTTGCCGTTGTTGCGCTCGCGGTAACCGTTGCCGTTGACGCCCGAGTACAGCAACGCCACGCCCATGCCGTTGTCGGCGGTGCCGCCGAGGAACGCCGTGTCGATGTGCTTCCAGCCGCCGTACTGAGTGGTTTCCAGCGTGGTGCCGATTTCACCGGTGGCTTTTTCCGGAATGGCGCGGGTGACAAAGTTGATCACACCGCCGACGTTTTGCGGCCCATAACGCACGGAGCCGGCACCGCGTACGACGTCGATGCTGTCGAGGTTGCCGGAGGAAATTGGCGCCATCGACAGTTGCGGCTGGCCATAAGGCGCGAAGGCTGCCGGCACGCCGTCGATCAGCACAGTGGAGCGTGGCGACAGACGCGAAGTCAGACCGCGCACGCCGACGTTGAGGGAAATATCGCTGCCGCCGGTGCCGTTGGAGTCCTGCACCTGCACGCCCGGCACGCGCTTGAGCACATCGCTGACGTTCATCGCGCCCTGCTCGACCATCGCTTCGCGGCGGATCACCGTGCGCGCGCCTGGGTGGTTCTGCACTACGGCGGCGTTGGCATCACCGAGCCAGTCGCCGACCACCTTGATGTCAGTCACGCCCAATTCCAGTGGGCCATTGCCGGCGGCGGAAGTCGCAGCAGGCGACAGCGTCACCGAACCTTCGTTGAGCTGATAATCCAGACCGCTGCCTTGCAGCAATTGGCGTAGCGCCTGCTCCGGGGAGATATCGCCATCCACCGCCGGGGCCTGTTTGCCGGCGACCAGGTCCGGGCTGAAAAACACCTGCAGCGAAGTTTGCTGGCCCAGTTCACTCAGGGCCTGGCCCAGCGGCTGCGCGCGGATGTGGATGGCGTCGGCAGCGAATGCGAGGGGCATCGCGGCGTTGACCGCCAGCGCGAGGGCCAGCGGCAACCAAGGGGATTTTTTGTTGTTGGCAGTGGTGGTTTTCACGTCGAACGTAGTCCTGTGGATCGCAAGAGTGTGCGGCTGTTAATGCAAACCAGTTGCAGTTGAACAGGAAGACGATGAACTCGAAAAAAACCTGAATTTTATTTTGAAATTATTTCCTGACTGCCATCAGCGAGGGTGCGTACGGCCACCGGCAGGATGCTCGGCAAAGCCTTGAGCAAGGCGTCGGTATTGTCGGATTTGAACACGCTGGTCAGGCGCAGATTGGCCACCGTCGGGTTGGCGACGGTCAGCGGCTTCTGCCGATAACGCGACACTTCGGCGGCGACTTCGCTGAGGCTGGCGTTGTTGAACACCAGTTTGCCGCTGCGCCACGCTGTCAGTTCCGCCGGGTTGACTGCATAGGCGGCGGCGACTTTGCCTTGCGCATCGACATAAGTGCCGAGGCCTGCGGTCAGGGTGATGAATGGGTTATCCGGCGCATCGCGCCCCTGCACTTTCACCGTGCCCTGCTCCACCGCCACGCGGGTTTGCGTGACGTCGCGGCGCACATCGAAACGCGTACCGGTGACCGTGATCTTGCCGCTGCCCGCCTCGACCACGAACGGTCGGGAAGTGTCATGCGCAACGCTGAACATCGCTTCGCCTTCGCTCAACTCGATCAGCCGACGATCCTTTTCATAGCGCACCTGCAAGCGGCTGCGGCTGTTCAGATCGATCACCGAACCGTCCGGCAGCGCCACATGTTTGCGCTCGCCCAGCGCGGTGGCGAATTCGGCGCTGTACCCGCCCGGATGATTCAAACCACTGAACAAACCCAGCCCGAGCGCCACCGCCGCCACACTGGCGGCCACGGCATAACGCAACAACGGACGGCGTTCGCGGCGAGTGGGCGGTGTTTCAACAAGGGCTTTGAGACGCGGCGCCGGCAGCAAATCTGCCGCCGACCACAAGCCTTGCAGCAACTGGAATTCGTCGCGGTGCTGCGGATGTTCATTCAGCCAGGCATCAAAGCGCTGCTGCTCGTCGGCACTGACGGCCGGCTCCTGCAAACGCACAAACCAGCGAGCCGCTTCATCGCGCACCGTTGTTTGCCCGCACGCGCAATCACGCGTATCCATCATGGAATGTCCTGTTGGGCTGGGGATGAATAGCTGCGGCGGCTCATGACTGCAACCCGTCGAGGCGATCACGCAGATGCCGCAGGGTGCGAATCATATACTTTTCGACCATGTTCTTGGACAGACCCAGGCGTTCGGCGATTTCCGCCTGGGTCAGGCCTTCGATCTTCTGCCAGACGAAAATCTTCCGGCAATTGACCGGCAGCTCACCGAGCGCCCGTTCAATGGAGTCGGCCAACTGGATCGCGTGCATATAATGCTCCGGGTCGCCGATTGACGACTCACTGTCATCGATGGCCTGCGACGCCATGGCGCCGCGCCGATCCTCACGCCGATAACCGTCGACCGCTATATTGCGCGCGGTCTGGTGCAAATACGCCCGAGGCTGCTGCACCGCCGCCGAATCGGACTCGAGCACCCGCACAAAGGTGTCGTGCGCCAGATCCTCGGCCTGCGCGCGATTGCGCAGGCGGCGAGTCCAGGTGCCGATCAACTCTTCGTAATGTTCGAAAAAGCCGGGTCTGCGGGGACGCATGGGGGTATGGGCGGCGTGCTGAGGAAAAGGGCGTGAATAGTAATGGTTACCATTAAGCCGAAGCAATGGATTCCTCGACCGACTGTCCGGGTCGTAACTCGCGATCAGCGTTTTACCGCAATCACGCCGCTCATGTAGTCATGCAAGTCGCGCAGATCCTTAATGCTCCAGGCATGCGGCGGTATCTTTACCCCGTTCTCTTGCAACGTTTTCGGAATCAGGTTGCCGTTTGGCCGAAGGATGATCGAGGACACAATCACACCTGGATACTCATTCAATCGTTTTTTGAACGCGGACGTTGTCAGGTCAGGTGTGGCCGGATTGCTTTTATGTGCCAGTGGCCCTGTGCCTTTTATATCGGCGCCATGGCACACGGCGCAGCGCTGCACATAGAGATTTTTGCCATTGCTGTTATCCGCGAAGGACGCTGATGTTTGAGTGATCAGCAAAGTCCCGAGTAAAACGGCAGATGCTGTTTTCATTGTTTGCCTCCCTGGCGTCTTTAAGGTCGCGCATGATGCGCGAGATTTAACGCCTGGCGCAAAACAAAGTGGGAGCGAGCCTGCTCGCGAATGCGCTCCACCCGTCACTCATTGCATTGACTGGATGGACGCCTTCGCGGGCAGGCACACTCCCACAGGTTTTTGGTGGATGCGGGTTCAGGTGCATCCACCACTGGCCAGTGAATCAGCCTTTTTCGTCGATCCCGGCTTGCAGGGTCTGGGTGTCCAGATGCCCGCTCAGGGTGACCGGGCCGACTTTCAGGTTGCCGTTTTCCAGGGAAACCTTCGGTGCGTTTTCCTCGGCTTTATGCGGCAAGTCCAACCCGGCCTTCACACCATAATCGCGATTGCTCAGATCAGTACTGATGACCTTCGAGCCACCCAGATCGACCTTCCCTCCCGTCGCTGAAATCTGCGCGCCGGTCAGTTGTGTAGTACCGCCAACAGCAAGGTTTACACCGTGGCTGGCACTGATCCCGGACGCGTGCGCAACGCTGTCCTTGTGCGCGTACTCACCCTGCGCTTTCAGTGTCGGCTTGTAGTCAGTGCCGGCGAGTTTCTCTTTGTCGTTCGGTGGGTTTTTCTTCGCAGTCAGGCCCAGATCGACATCGACCTTGGCGTGGTTGCTCGAGTCCTGACGGCTTTCAACGGTCAGATCACCCGCAACCTTGCCGCTGACATTTTTAGCGTCGATCCGTGCACCGGCCAGCTGTGCATCACCGGCGCTGTTCAACACCACGCTGTCAGCCTTGATCTGGCTGTTCTGCTGGGTGCTGCCTTGCAGATAATCCACGCCCACTTTGGCCCCGACATTGAAGCCGTGGTCGCTGCTGGCCTTCTCATCAGCAGCGGTCGGGGTTTTGCTGCTCAGATTGCCGCCGGCATTCAGCGCGACATTCCAGTTATTGCGGTTGTCGGTGGACTGCGCCGACTCCTGCACGTAACCACCCTTTTGCGCATCGATGCTGACGTTCGGTGCACTGACCTGAGTACCTTGCAGGTGAATCGAGTCACCGCTCAAGGCGATACCGCTCTGGCTGTTGAGCTGGCCGCCGGTGCGGGTCTGCGAGTCCTCGTTGACCCGACCGATGTTGAAATTGCCGCTCAGATTACCGCCCTGATCGAGGCTCTTCTCGCTGCTGGTTTTGCTGCCGCCGCCCTTCAAACCGCCGCCGAGGTTGCTGCCGGTGGCGGTGTGAGTGTCGGTGGCCGCTTGCAACTCGAGCTTGCCGCCAGCGTGCAGATCGATGGCGCCAGCGCTGTCGATCTTCGTGCCTTGCTGCACTTGGTTGCCGCCGCTGCTCAACTGCACCGGGCCGTTGCTGGTGATGCTCGCGACGTGGGCCTGCGTGTCAGTGCTCTGCTGGCCGGTGTGATCGAGCTGGAAACCGGCGCCGAGATCGACGTTGGTGCCATCGGTGCCCGGCAAGGTGCCGACCGTCAGCGAACCATTGCCGCGCAGGCTGCTGTCATTGCTGGTCTGGCGGTCACTGGCCTGATTCAGCGCCAGCTCGCCGCCAGTCTTGATGCTCACACCGCCCTGCCCGCCATCGAAGCGGCTGCCTTCGAACTGCGCATCGCCGCCGATCTTGATGTTCACACCCTGGCTGCCGGCGTAACCGCCGACCACGGCGCTAGAGCTGCCTTTACTCGACGCACTGCTGCCACCCGCGCCGCTGCCGGCAACGTTCACGTCTTCACCGGTCTTGGTGTAAACGCGCACATCGACCTTGGCGTCCACTGCATTAGCGTTGCTGTTGTGCGTGTTGCTCGCGGCATCGGCAACCAGTTTGTCAGCGCTGATGTTCACGTTGCCGGCGCTGGCGTTGTACTGGGTGCCTTGGTCATGCAGCGTGCCAGTGGTGTTCACATCCACGGAGCCGCCGTCAAAACGGCTGACTACGGCGTTGTGGTTTTGCTCGGTTTTGCTGGCACTGCCGTGACCGACCGCAACGTCGATACCGACGTTAGGCTGACCGAGATTGGCCAGAGCGTCCTTGTCCGGCACTTTGCCGTTGAGCACGTCCTTGACCGCGCCCGCGATAGGCCGGGCGATGTCCTTGTACTCGACGTTGGCGCCGATGTCCGCCGACCAGTTGCTGTCGTTGTGCGTGCTGCTTTCGCTGTTGCTGGCCGCGCGATTGTCGATCTCGTTGGCGGCAATACTCAGGCCGTTGCCAGCCTTGAGCTGCGCGCCCTCGGTGGCGAGTTTGTCGGCATTGATGGTCAGGCCGCCGTTGCTCTGCACGCTAGAGGTTTGCGCGGTGGTTTTGCAGGTCGAATCCTGCGTCGTGCTGTGGGCGAAGTCGACGCCACTGCCGGCGCGGTCGAGGCCGCCGGTGTAGTAGAAACCGCCGCCGGTGCTGGAGGTGTCGGTGGAGGTTTTGTGGCTGTCGGCCTCGGCCAGCAACGACACGTTTTGGCCGCTCAAGGTTGTGTCGCCAGCGGTGGACTTCACCTCCGCGCCTTTGAGCGTGATGTCACTGCCAGCCTTGACCTGCACACTACCGCCGCTGAGGCTGGAGCCTTGCTGGGTGACGTCGTTGCTGGTCACGGTTTTCTGTTTGTCTTCGTAGTGAACGCCGGCGCGATACTGCTCCGGCGTTTGCTCTTTGGCGTACACATCGAAGCCACGGGTTTGCGTGGTGTCAGTGCTGTCGTGAGTGTTCTGCGCAGAATGCACATTCACATCGCCCGCTGCGTCGGCCGTCAGCGCACCGTCAGCCTTGACCGTCGAGCCCGCCACCTCGATGTCTTTGGCGCTCTTGAGCTTGAGGTTGCTGTCGGACACCAGCTCGCTGCGCACGGTGCTGCTGTCCTTGCTGTTCTGCCGCGACTCGTCCTTGGTGATGCCGAAGAACTTGCTGTCCTTGTCGTGGTTGTTGCTGTGCGAGGTGTCCTGCACACCATCGACAATCAGCGAACCCTTGTCGCTGATCACGCTGGCGTCGGTGCCGCCACGCACCTGGCTGCCGCTGATGCGCACATCGTCAGCCTTGACGATCAGTTTGCCGCTGGCGTTGACCTTGCTGCCCTGATGCTGGGTTTTGCCCTTGTCGGCATCACCGGTCTTGCCGAAGAAACCGCCGCCCACCAAGTCACCCGAGTAACGGTTGTCGCTGCTGCGGTTGGTCCGTGTGGCCGTGGTGATTTCTACCTGTTTGCCGGCCAGTTGCATGTCGCCGGCGCTGGTCAACTCGGCGCCTTCGGAACGCAACAACGCGGCGGTTTGCAGGGCGATATTGCCGGCCTTCAACTGGCTGGTGACGCTGCGCTGCTCTTCACTGCTGCTGTTCCAGTCGGCTTTCCACAAGTGTTTGCGGTGGTTGCCTTGATCAGTCTGGGTATGGCTTTCAGTGGCGGCGGTCAGGCGCAGATCAGCGCCGCTTTGCACGTCGAGATTGTTCGTCGCTTCGACCTTGGCGGCTTTCAGCTCGGTGTCTTTGCCGGACGACAGTTTGGCGTCGCGGCTGGCGATAATCTGGCTGCCGTGCTGACGCGATTCACTGTCGGTCTGGGTACGGTCGTAGGTTTCCCAGGTGATGCCGATGGTGCTGTTGTTCCAGTTTTCGCGCTTTTCCTGAAGCTTGCGGCTTTCGACCGTCGACAGGGTCAGGTTGCGCTTGGCGTCGAGCGTGACATCACGAGCGCTGACATCAGTCGCGGCCAGCGTCAGGTCCTTGCCGCTGTGCAAAGCGACATCGCCCTGACTGCTGCGGATACCGGCGCGGGTCACGTCGAGGCTGTTGGCCACGGCCTCACCGCTGACACTGAGGTCACCGGCCGAGCGAATCTGCACGCCGTCACGCCCGGCCAGCTGCACCGCACCAACCCGTACGCCCGCACCTTCGGCGGTGCTGACAATGTTGATGCGTCCGGCTTGCATCGCGCCGAACAGGCTGGCGTCGATACGTTGATCGCCGGTGTTGCCGGCAGGCTCGACGGTTTTCACCTGGCCGCTGGCGTAATCGACTTGATTGCGCCCGACCGTAAGGTTCAACTGATCGCGCGCAGTGATCGCGCCCTGGCTGTCGATGCGCGGCGCGATCAGGTTGATCGAGCCCTCGCCGTTGCGCAGGCCACCGCTCTGAATCTGCAACTGACCACTGGCGTCGCGGGTATTCAGGCTTTGCAATTTGCCGTCGTTCAATTCCGGGCGACCGACCACCAGATTGGCATTCGGCGTGTTGATGAAGCTGCCGCCATTGACCGAGATGCCGTTAGGGTTGGCCAGCACATAGTCGGCGGGCCGACCGAAGATTTCCTGCGCGCCGTTGATGGCGGACGGATTGCGGCTGATCACTTCGTTGAGGATCACGCTCGCGGCCTGGCCTTGCAGTTGCGGGTTGGCCGCCAGTTGCCCGGCCAGCTGCGATTGCCCGGCCTGCAAGGCGTTGTTCAGGACCAGACCTTGGCGGTCGACGTTGTAGTCGAGGAACTGGTTGTGTGACAGGCCCGAACCGTTGGGCGCGACGATATTGACGATGGGCACACCGCCCTGGGTCTGCAATTGCGCAGTGCCGCCGGGGCCGGGTGCGACCACGACGCCGCCGGCGATTGCGCTGGGCAGGTGCACGGCGAAGAACAGGCTGGCAATCGCCCAGCGCAATTTGCCCCGAGGCGAAAGATGAAATGCAAAGGTGTGTGCTGGCATAAAAACGTCTCCATGTGAGTACGGCATCACGTTGCGCGTTTAGTCTGGGCCGTGGCTGACGCGCTCAGATCCGACGGCTGTTGGTTCACTGCGTTGTTGGTTGCGCTAGCGTCATATCTGTACCCCGACGCGCATCAGCCAGGTGTGTGGCTCGTGTTGCAGACCGTTCGGGGTGTTGAGGGCGCGTTGGTAATCGACGTCCACTTGCAGGTTCTTCCAGCCCAGATTCAGACCGACACTGGCACCGCTCAGGCGTTGGCCTTGAGCACCGTGGTCGGCCTTGATCCAGCCGTGGTCGAGACCCACACGCGGAGTGATCTGCACCGGCCATTCACTGCGCAACGGCAAGCGCAGGGTGTTGCGCCAGATCGCGCCGCTGGCGCCGGAGGCACTGCTGACGCGATAGCCGCGCACCGCCGAATCGTCGGTGCCGAGCAGTTGTTCGATGGCCGGCAACGGGTCCGGGCTGTACTGCAAATTCAATTGGCTCTGCCACTGCCAGGCCTGCGCGCCGAGTTGACCGTTGCGCCATTGGCTGAGGCCGGCGCGGTACTTGCGAAACTGCGCCTTGGGCAGGTTGTTGATCTGCTGCTGTGAGTCGTCGTCGGCGCCAAACCAGCGCAGACCCTGGGCGTAATTGACGTCGAGGTTCCACACCGCGCGGTCAAGCCAGAACAGATTGAGCCCGGCCTCAGCCACAGTCAGCGTCGGGCTTTGAATACCGAGGCGAACGTCTTGCAGATAGCTGTCGACATCCTTGTGCGCCAGTTGCAGGTTGGCGCTGAGCTGACGGCTCTGGTCGCGCCACAGCACACGATCGGCGCGCAGACTGACCTGATCGGTGATGCCGTTGCTGTGGAAGGTCACGCTCGGCAGTTTGAATGGCGCGCGATATTCGGCATGGCTGGCGAACACGCTGTAGGTCCAGTAACCGTAGGGAATCGCGTAATACAGGCTGGCGTTGCGGCTGTAGCGGTCGCCCTGGTTGAGGGTGTCGCTGGCGCTGAGGCTCAACAAGTCGTTGAGTTGCAACGGGCTGTCGAGACTGAGGCTGACGGTGTCGCGGTCGCGTCCGGTGCTGGCACTGCCGAGGTTGTCGAGGCCCGCATTCAAGGCCCAGTGTGACGGCGTGGCACTGCGCGAACGCAGGATGAGCCGCGAGGCACCGGGTTGGCTGCCGGGGGCGATGTCGGCGGTGAGATCGATCGAGCGCAGGCGATTCAGTTGATCAAGGCCCTGCTCCAGATCTCGCAGGTTCAGCGGCTCGCCGAGCATTCCCGGAAAAGCACCGCCCAATGAAACCGGCAGGCTCTGATCGGCCAGTTCGATGGATTCGATATAGCCTTCGTCAACGCAGATATCCAGCGACTGCCCCGCTGCCGGTGCGCTGACCAGATACGGACGGCTGGCGATGTAGCCCTTGTCGACGTAGCTCGCGGTGATGGTCGCGAGCAGATGATTGATCTGGCCGACGCCCATGCACGGCGCCAGCAGCGGTTTGATCCGTACGTTGAGTTTGTCGCTGTCGATCAGTGTGACGCCGCCGATGCGCGTGCCGCTCAACGGCCAGCAGCGCTCATCAGGGGTGACTGTTGGCGGGATGGCCGGGGTGAGCGGCGCCGGACCGAACGCGCCGCGCTCCAATTGCCGCTTCCTTTGCTCAAGCTGCAGTTGTTGCAGATCACGCTGTTGCTGTTGCTGCTGGCGCAGCGCTTCCTGGCCCGGCGCGACAGGTTCGGCTGCTTCAATCGAGGAGGCACACACACTCAACACAAAGGCCGACAACAGCGGGCAACGCGTGGAACGACGACGAAAAACAGCGCGAAACGGATACGGCACGCAACATCCTTGCGATCATCAAATGGCGTAATGCCATGTCATCAATGATCGTGATAGTCGGAGCCATCCCACACAAATGCAAGACGCTTCCTACAGCGCTTACATTTCTTAAACAATTGCTTTGCCTGGCTTTATTGTCAGCAGCAACGCCACGGCGCTGCACGCTATCAGGGTTTCCCCGAGGGCTTGAAACCAGCCGGCGAACATCAGTCCCGCGCCGATCAGCAGGTAATAGATCAAACCCAACAACGCCCCGGCGGTGCCCAGTCGATCAGCGTAATGCGCCAGTGCCGACCCGAGGACATTGGGAATCGCCAAGCCGAACGCCAACACCACCAGCAGCATCGGCAGCACGAACGCGACACTGTCTTGCGCCAACCACACGCCCACGCCGCCCAACAACGCGATGCCACCCGCGAGACGAATCAACTGCAATGCCTCGAACCCAACCGTCAATAAACGCCGGTTGAGCCATGCTCCAAAACCTGAGCCCAGCGCGAGGATCACGCCGCTGTAACCGAACACACTGGCGTCCACCCCCAGCCGCTGAAACATGAACGGCGCGAGGCTGTAATAACTGAACAACGCCACGTTGAACGAGGCGATCCACAGCGCCGAGCGCCAGATACCCGGGTCACGCAGCATACGCCCTAACGTTTCGAACAGGCACACGTGCGGTGGTTGCTCCGCTCGGGTTTCCGGCAAGGCGTACACACTCCACAACCAGAGCAGCGCGGCCAATAACAGCAAGGCGCTCAGCACACCGCGATAACCAAAGGCCTGAACCAGACTGGCGCCACTGAACAGACCGAGCGCGGGACTGGCCGCCAAGGCGATGCCCACCAGGGAAAACACCTGCGCCAATTCGGCGCCCTTGAAGCGGTCACGCAACACGGTCTGCGTGACCACCGAGCCGACTGCCGCACCAAACGCCGCGAACATCTGCGCCAACAACAAACCGTTGAAGGTGCTCACCCGCAAACCTGAAAGCGTGGCAATTGCATAGATTGCCAAGCCTGCAAGCATCGACGGTCGCCGACCGATGCGATCACACAATCGCCCCCACACCACCACACCCACGGCAAACGCGAGGAAATACACCGACAACGTTTGTGCCGCTACTTGCGGGCCGACGTTAAACACTCGCCCGATATCACCGAGCGCCGGGCTGTACAGGGTTTGCGCGATTTGTGGAAACATCAGCAGCGCAATCGCCAGCCACAGGAAATGTTTGTTGTTCATTCTTCATCACTCCTCCCATAAACCGCCGAGGAGTTTAAGAAACGGCGAGTGGCGTATTATCCGAATCCCGCCAACTTATCGCTGAAATCGGACAATTCATGGCCTGGCTCGATGCCCACGCAACGTTTGACGCTGATCGCTTTCACGCACCCGTGATAGGTATCGCCTCGACCTTGGGCGATCACGACTCCGGCCTGCACCGTCATCAACGCGGGCAACTGCTGTACACGCGACAAGGCTGCACGCGAATTACTCTGGCGCAGCAATTGTGCCTGCTGCCACCGTCGCGGGCTGCGTGGATTCCGGCGGGTGTCAGCCATCGGGCGGTGATGCAGCAAAGTGTCGATTACCGCTCCATCTACTTGATCCCCGAGCTGTGCGCCGAGCTGCCAGAGCAGGTGTGCGTGATCGAAGTCAGTCCCTTGTTGCGTGCGGTGCTGGAACCCATGGCGCTGGCAGATTTCGCCACCGATTGGCAGCAGGGCAAATTCGCCCACCTGCTCGGCCTGTGCCTGAGCGAAATCGCTGAAGCGGCGCAGCAACCGATGTTGTTGCCATTACCTCAAGACAAACGCCTCGCGCCGTTGCTGCAAACACCCGAACGCCTGCCGCCGGAGTTGCAAGTGCTGGAACAACAGATCGGCGCCAGCAGCCGCACCATCGGGCGGATCTTCCAGCGCGAAACCGGCATGAGTTATCAGCAATGGCGCCAACAGTGGCGCTTGATGCGCGCGATGGAATTGCTCGCCACCGGGCGCAGCCTGAGTTACTGCGCTTTTGAATCGGGTTTTGCCAGCGACAGCGCTTTCATCGGCTTCTTCAAATCCATGACGGGCAGCACACCGGGCCAGTGGCTCAAATAAACAACTGACGACCGGCATCCGAAATAATTTGCCACGAAATATTACCCGCGTCATATTGCAGCCGTAATAACAATCCGTTTACGCAGGTAATCCGCCATGACCAGCATGCCCACCCTCGAACCTGTTGTGGTGAAGACCAGGCCTCCCCTGCTTACACGCCTATTGCTTCCCGGCGCCGGATTGCTCGCGCTGATCTTCGCCGGTCTCTACGCCGTGCATTGGTGGGGTGCCGGGCGTTTTCTTGAAGAAACCGACGATGCCTATATTGGTGGCGACGTCACGGTGATTGGGCCGAAAGTCGCCGGCTACATCGACGAAGTGCTGGTCAGCGACAATCAGCACGTCAAGGCTGGCGACGTGTTGATCCGCCTCGATGCCCGCGACTATCGCGCCAACCTCGCCAAAGCCGAGGGCGCGGTGGCTGCCGAAGAGGCGCTGCTGGCCAACCTCGACGCCACCGAACAACTTCAGCAAGCGGTGATCGGCCAGGCCCGCGCCGGCATCGACGCGGCCGGTGCCGAAACCGCGCGTTCGCGGGATGACAACGCCCGCTACAAACGTCTGGTGACCACCAACGCGGTCTCGGTCGAAAGCGCCCAGCGTGCCGACGCCACCTTCAAAACCGCCCAGGCCTTGAGCGCCCGCGCCCAGGCTGAACTGCTCGCCGCGCAACGCCAACTGGCGGTCATCGATACGCAGAAACAACAGGCCCGCGCCGCCCTCCAGCAAGCCCGAGCCGAACGAGATCTGGCGCAGCTCAACCTTGGTTACACCGAGCTGCGCGCTCCGGTTGACGGCGTGATCGGCAACCGCCGCGCACGGGTCGGCGCCTACGCGCAGGCCGGTTCACAGCAACTGTCGGTGGTGCCGGCCAGCGGCTTGTGGGTCGATGCCAATTTCAAGGAAGACCAATTGGCGCGGATGAAACCCGGCCAGCGCGTGAGCATCCGCGCCGATGTGCTGTCCGGTCAGGAATTCCATGGGCGCCTCGACAGCCTCGCCCCGGCCACCGGTTCACAGTTCAGCGTACTGCCGCCGGAAAACGCCACCGGCAACTTCACTAAAATCGTCCAGCGCGTGCCGGTGCGCATTCTCCTCGACCCGGCCGATGGCGTGCTCGGCCACTTGCGTCCGGGCCTGTCGGTCACCGCTGAAGTCGACACCCGCGCACAACCTGAAACCAGCGCCGTGGCTGTCGCGCCATGAGCACCGCCCTCGCCGCTCCCGCGCAGCCGTTCAACGCGGCGGACATGGCCACCGCGACCAAGGTGTTTGCCTTCGCGACGATGTGCATCGGCATGTTCATTGCGTTGCTGGATATCCAGATTGTCTCGGCGTCGTTGCGTGATATCGGCGGCGGCCTGTCCGCCGGTACTGACGAAACCGCATGGGTGCAGACCAGTTACCTGATCGCCGAAATCATCGTGATTCCGCTGTCGGGCTGGTTGTCGCGAGTGTTCTCCACGCGCTGGCTGTTCTGCGCCTCAGCGGTGGGTTTCACCCTCGCCAGCCTGCTCTGCGGTGTGGCCTGGAATATCCAGAGCATGATCGCTTTCCGCGCCCTGCAAGGTTTTCTCGGCGGTTCGATGATTCCGCTGGTGTTCACCACGGCATTCTTTTTCTTCACCGGCAAACAACGGGTGATTGCTGCGGCGACCATCGGCGCGGTGGCGTCGTTGGCGCCAACAATGGGGCCGGTGATCGGTGGCTGGATCACCGATATTTCCTCGTGGCACTGGCTGTTCTACATCAACCTGGTGCCGGGAATTTTCGTCGCGGTGGCGGTGCCGATGCTGGTGAAGATCGACCAGCCGGAACTGTCGCTGCTCAAGGGCGCGGATTATCTGAGCATGGTTTTTCTCGCACTGTTTCTCGGCTGCCTGGAATACACCCTCGAAGAAGGCCCACGCTGGAACTGGTTCAGCGACCAGACCATCCTGACCACTGCGTGGATCAGTGGTCTGGCAGGATTGGCCTTCATTGGCCGCACCTTGCACGTGGCCAATCCGATCGTCGATTTGCGCGCATTGAAGGACCGCAACTTTGCCCTTGGCTGCTTCTTTTCGTTCGTCACCGGGATTGGCCTGTTCGCGACGATTTACCTGACGCCGCTGTTTCTCGGCCGGGTGCGTGGCTACAGCGCGCTGGACATTGGTCTGGCGGTTTTCTCCACCGGGGTGTTCCAGATCATGGCGATTCCGCTGTATGCCTTTCTGGCCAATCGCATTGATCTGCGCTGGATCATGATGGTCGGGCTAGGTCTGTTCGCGGTGTCGATGTGGGAGTTCAGTCCGATCACCCACGATTGGGGCGCGGGGCAATTGATGCTGCCGCAAGCCTTGCGCGGGATTGCCCAGCAATTGGCAGTGCCGCCGGCCGTGACGTTGACGTTGGGTGGGTTGGCGCCAGCCCGCCTGAAGCATGCGTCAGGCTTGTTCAACCTGATGCGCAATCTGGGTGGTGCGATCGGGATTGCGGCGTGCGCGACCATTCTCAATGACCGCACCAACCTGCATTTCACCCGATTGGCGGAACATCTGAACAGCAGCAACGAGGCGATGAATCAGTGGCTGTCGCAGGTCGGCGGCAACCTCGCGGCGCTGGGCCAGAGCGGTGACGTCGGCGTCACCGCCAGCCTGCGCCAATTATGGTTGCTGACCTACCGCGAGGCGCAGACGCAAACCTACGGCGACACGTTTCTGATGATTATGGTGTGCTTCGTCATCGCCACGGCGATGGTGCCCTTGATGCGCAAGGTACAACCACCGGCCGCGCCGAGTGCCGATGCACATTGACTTGAAGACCCTACAAGGAATATTGCGTCAGATCTGTGGGGTTTTGCGGAAGCCTACCGCCAAACGGTTCCAGCTGTTGATGGTGCTGATCGCGACGGTCAGATCGACCATTTCTTTCGGCGTGAACTGCGCAGCGACCACTTCGTAATCTTCATCCGGAGCGTGGGTCAGGCTCAGTTGGGTCAGCGATTCAGTCCACAGCAGCGCGGCGCGTTCACGCTCGCTGAAGAACGGCGCTTCACGCCATGCAGTCACCGCGAACAGACGACGTGGGGTTTCACCGCCCTTGATCGCGTCAGCCGTGTGCATATCGATGCAGAAGGCGCAGCCGTTGATTTGCGAGGCGCGCAGTTTGACCAGTTCAACCAGGGTCTTTTCCAGCGGCAACTTGGAGACGGCGGTTTCCAAGGCAATCATCGCTTTCAGGGCGTCCGGGGAAGCGGTGTAGAAGTCGGTACGAGCGTTCATGGCGGGTTTCCGGGGCAAGTGAATGTGTGCCTACGTTAGTCCCGGCGAGTGGTTCGGCAAATAGCCAATATTCCAGAAGATCAGGAGGCCACTCGATTGACCGCTCGTCACTCGACCGGCACCAAGCGCTCGGCGCGTCAGACCAATATCAGGTAAATCCCCTTTCTGGAGACGGATCATGATGACGCGCAAACTTACCTCGTTATTGCTCGCTGGCCTGCTGGCCACGGCCTCAGCCGCGACCTTCGCGGCCAACGATGGCGCTGATGCCACCGGCACCAAATCCGGCGGTGCCACCAGCTCGACCATGCCACCGGACAACACGCCGGGCGCACCTTCGGGCGGCACCAACTCTGGCGGCGCAGGTTCAGGTACCGGCACCAATGGCGGCGCCAGCGGTTCGGGCTCGGGTGCCGGTGGTGGCACGGGGTCAGCAGGTGGTGGGACCGGCGGCGCCGGCGGTGGCACGGGCGGCTGAACGAACAAGAGCCATCCGTGGTAAATGAATTGAATACCCACCCTGTACTGAATGTTCACTCTGTGGCGAGGGAGCTTGCTCCCGCTGGACTGCGTAGCAGGCCCCTGCTTTTGAAGTCAAAGAGCGGGCCGCTTCGCGCCCCAGCGGGAGCAAGCTCCCTCGCCACAGGGATAGCAGGTCTCTTCAGGTAAAGGGATGTGTGTATCAGCGGTCAGAACGCATCAATTCCCCGATGCTGTCATCCATCGACAGCACTGCCGCCCGATTGCGCCCGGCATTTTTCGCTTGGTACAACGCCGCATCCGCCCGCTGGATAAACACTTCCGGGTTGTCATTACCATTGGGGATAAACGCATAGCAGCCCAGGCTCACGGTGAGATAACCGGTCGGTGATCCACTGTGGGTGATGCGCTTGTCGATCACGCTGCGGCGTATCTGCCCGGCAATCGCCAGCGCGCCGTTGATGTCGGTGTCGGGCAGCAACACCGCAAACTCCTCGCCGCCATAGCGCACCGCCAGATCCGATTTGCGCTGGCAGCAGTTTCTCAGCACCTGAGCAACCTGGGTCAGGCACTGATCGCCGGCCACATGCCCATAGGCGTCGTTGTAACGCTTGAAAAAATCGATATCGAGCATGATCAGGCTGACCGGACTGACCTGCCGTGCGCCCCGGGCAAATTCGATTTCCAGCGAGCGCTCGAACAAGCGCCGATTGGCCAGCCCGGTGAGGCTGTCGTGCGTCGCGATCTGTTCCAGCGCCCGTTGTGCCTTGCGCAGGTTCTTTTCGATCCGTTCGCCATCGCGCACCTGATGGATGAACACCCAGCCGAACAGCCCGACGCCAAGAATCACCAGCGCCACAATCACGCTGGACTGGAACGCCCGCTCGTACCAACCCTTGAGAATCGTGTCCCGCGAAGTCCCGGCAGACACCACCAGCGGATACGACGCCAGTTGCCGATAGCCATACATACGGGTGATGCCATCGACCACCGAATTGATCATCGCCGTACCGGCCGCCGCATTGGGCAACTGCTTTTGATAGATCTCGCCTTGCGCCAGTGATGTGCCGATCAGTGATTCATCAAACGGCCGCCGCGCGAGCAATGTGCCGTCGGTCAAACCAAGGAACATGATGCCGTTGTCGTCAAGGCTGAAGCTTTCGAAGAACTGGTCGAAGTAGGCCATCTTGATCCCGGCCATCAGCACGCCCTGGAAATTGCCGGCCTGGTCATTGACGCGTTTGGACATGGGGATGATCCACTCACCGTTCTCACGGCTGCGAATCGCCGGGCCGATGTGCGCCACCGTCGAGGCGTTCTGCTGGTGAAACTTGAAATACTCGCGATCAGCCACGCCATTGCCACGAGGCAGATCGGCGAATGAGGTAATCACCCACTGACCCTGACGGTCGAACAGAAACATGCCGTGCAACTGATTCAGTTGCTGCACGCGACGGGCAAGGGTCTTCTGCAGTCGCGGCCGCTGCGCCGCGCCGTAACCGTCGTCCTGAATCCAGTCGACCAGGCTGGTCATCACCAGATCCGCCGCCAGGAACGTGTCCTCGGCCTGCTGCGCCATCGCCCGGGTCAGGTTGTTCGACGCCATTTGCGCCACCGCCAGATCCTGGCGCCGCGACTGCTCCAGTTGCAGATACAGCAAACCGAACAGGCACAGACACACCGCAACGATAAACAGCGCCGCCGCTTTGCGTAGCGGCAGACGTTTAAGCGTGCCGGGAGCCTGATGTGGATCGTGAATGGGGATAGGCAAAACCGTGTCCTGGGCAGGTACAACAAGGGCGCGAGCCCGAAACCCTTATATTTTGTGAGCGTAGTTCACGGGGGGGTACACGGCAAACAAGTGGCATCGGCACACGCCCAACTCCATACCTATCGGCGCGGCGAGCATTTGGATGATTGTTTTGAAGAACTTTTTTTGAACATACGCCGTCAGGCTCGCGAAAACACGGGGCCAACACTGATAGAGTTTTGACTTCTTGCCGCGATAACCACTTCAAGGCGCCCATTGTTCAGCACATTACGGCCGCCCTGCTCATGAAACCTCTGATATTTTTTGCGGCGCTCGCCTTGGTTGCGGCACTGTTCGTGGGTTACTACGAAAAGATGGAAGATGCCGATCCCGAGAAAGTCTTCTTTCTCAAAAAGCAACCGACACTAAAAGTGCAGTTTGTGAATATTTTTGCCTACGAAAGGGACGACAAGCACTTGTCCGAACTTGACGACGAAGAGAAGCGCCAGGTGATTGAATACTGCAAATATCGGTTAGGCATCACCACTGACCTGAAAGATCAGCAAGCACTGGACGCATGTAAACAGCGCTAAGAGCGACAAAGTACTCGGGTAGACCAAAATCCTGTGGCGAGGGAGCTTGCTCCCGCTGGACTGCGCAGCAGTCCCATTCTTTGAGACAAAGAGCGGGGCCGCTTCGCGCCCCAGCGGGAGCAAGCTCCCTCGCCACAGGTTTAGTGGTTGTTTTCTCGATTTTGAGTCAAATCAACGCGACGGCGGAACTCGAATATCCCCCGCCCGGCATTGCGTCTTCACACCCTTGCCGCACGCACCGAACTGCAAGTCCTTGCCCATGCACACCCGCACTTCCGACAGCTCCGGACCGCTGCAAATCACCGCGATGCCATCCGCCGGTATCCCCGGATTGGCCTTGCGGAACAGATCGGCAATTTCCTGCGCCTCGAAGTAATACGAAGTGCTGAACGGTTGCAGTTCTTCAGGAATTTTCACCGCGCCCACCGCTTTATCCGCCGCATCCAGATAACCCATCGCACCGAGGCCGCTGCAGGTGCCGTGCTTGGACCATTCGTGATCGAGGAGTTTTTTCGTCGGGAACAACGTCAGGCCTTTGCTGCTTTCTGCCGCCGACAGCGTGGTCAGCGGCGGGCAGGATTCCGGCCAGCCGCCCTTGGCGTATTGCGGCCACAAACCGTGCAGGACAAAGCCGTAACCTTTGCCGGAACATTGCACGTCGTCCTTATGGGTCAGGCAAAAGGTCGGCGACCAGGACAACGTCAGCAGGTAGTAGTCGAACACCCCCGCCACCGATTCCGCCTGCGCTTTGCTCGACTGCGATTGCCGCGCCGAACTCAGGCCGATGCTACCGGCCGTCAGTGCAATCACCGCCAAAATTGTAAACAGCTTTTTCATCTACCCGCTCCTTGGGACGCCTGCGTCCGTGGTTTTCGATCCTGGCCAGACTTGGCCAGCCGTGATTTGGACATGCTTGTGTTGCAGACGCATGACGCAAGGCAACACCGTACCCCGTTGAAACGTCTACGATTAACAGGCAGACATCAACAGACAGGGATCCGAAATGAGTAAAGCAGACGAACTCGCCGCCAAACTCAAGCAAACACGGCACACCCACGCGGATGCCGCGCTGGAGATCGATTGCTGGCCGGCGCAGGTCTACGACCTGTACCACCGCATCGAGGCCTGGCTGCAACCGGTGACCGAAGTCGGCCTGAAAATTCGGCGCAATCCTACGCACGTTTGCGAAACGTCACCCGATGGTGAATCCCACGATTACGCCATCGATCAACTGGTCATTGAAGCAAACAACCAAAGCCTGACATTTGATCCCATCGCACGGTTTACCGAGGATGGCGCCGGGCGCATGCAAATCACCCTGCCGGACAGAAACACTTACCTGCTGCGCACCGTCGACGAACACCACGAAAGTCATTGGTGGTTGCAGACCGTTGAAACCGGGCAACAACTGGATGCGATTGCGCTGACCGAAAATAACTTGCTGCAAGTGGTGCAGGAAGGTTTGGGACTTTAGGTTCTCCCTCTTCACTATTACGATACCTGCGCCTCTTAAAGGCCAGACTTCCAGAAGAAGTCTGGCCTTTTCTCGTTACACCCCCTTCAACCACAATCGCTGGAATTTCTGATCGCATGGATGCTTCAACCCCGACGTTTACGCAATTTTTCAAACGCAACTTCAAACGTGTTCTCGAGTACTGGAGTCAGATCACCGTCACACTGGGTTTTCTGGGTGCAGGTCTGGCAATTTTGGGCCTGTACGTTTACTTACGTGCAATTGGCCGCACAGACTTGTTCCTCGCGGCTATCGATGCCAAATCCGCGCTGGCCCTTTGGCTGCTGTTGATCGTGTTGATCATGGTCGGTTATCTCGGCGTGCTGTCTGCCAGTGCCTGGTTCTATGGCATCACTGTCTCGATGTTTGAAAAAGTCCCGGAAAAACACAATCGAATCGCCGCCTGGTTACTGCTTCCGCTGTGTTTCGGTTTTTGTGCATTCATTTTTATGATGTTCATGTACCCGAACGCCTTCAATACCGGCATTTCGGTACTAATGATCTTCGTCGTCACGGTTCTCGCCTACTTTTCGCTGTTCGCTCTCAAGCATTTTCGAGCGATCTTCGATGAAAACACCCATGGCTGGGTGACGTGGAAGAAAAACGGCTTCCGAGTCTTCGTAGGCGGCGTCATCGGTCTGGCAGTCTTGTTCGCCTCATTGCCGACTCTGCTGATCCTTTCAACTTACGTCGGTGAAGACAACGCCAGAGCCGTGATTGTTGTCGCGTTGTTTTCCCTCGGCACACTGGTTCTGAGCCTGGTACCTGTTTTCATCTTTTACATCAGCAAAGGCCACGTCATCGCTCGAATCGCCTATGGATTTGCCGCTGCACTGGTGCTTTTCGCAGCATTTTTACTGGTATCTCCGGGGGCCATGCCAACCATTACTTACGCGGCGGCCGGCAATCTGGCGATTCGTCAGCAAGTGCCGGCTCGCTTCATCCTCGACGAAGAAATCAGCCTTGGCGATGTCGACAACCGACAGTGGCAGACCCGACTCAACGAAAAGAAAAAGGTCGAAGTCACCGCGTTCCCCCTGCTCTCGTTCGGCGACATATTGCTGCTGTGCAGCAGCGATCTACGTCAGTTGAGCCTTTACCAGTTGCCCCGCTACTCGCGCTTTTGCATCGCCACGCGACACAGCAAGGTAACCCGTAAACCGCTGCGGCCCGTGCGGACTCCCGGACTCGGCTGGCAAATGTGGGCGGGTCATGTCCTTAATTGGGACACGGTCCAGTCAGCAATTCTCAAACCGTTTAAACAGCACGCCACGCTTCCCTCAACGGACGTTACCGTGCCCAGATTGAAACCCTTGGGATGACACGCCAAAAAGGCTTTCACTACACTGGGCTACCGTCCCCTGCACAAGACCGATCGCAATGACAATTCCAAAAAGCACGCTGTCCTTCTTCGTCGCGCTGACTTTCGCCGCCACCGCGCAAGCGCAAGAAACACCTTCACACCTCGACACCATCCAGCAACAAGGCCAGTTGCGTGTCTGCACCACCGGCGACTACAAGCCCTACACCTTCAAACGCGACGACGGCGATTTCGAAGGGATCGACATCGCCATGGCCCGCTCGCTGGCCGACAGCCTCGGCGTCAAAGTCGAATGGGTGCAGACCACCTGGAAAACCCTGATGCCGGACATGCAGGCCGGCAAATGCGACATCGGCATGGGCGGCATCTCGGTGACGCTGGAGCGGCAGAAAAAGGCCTACTTCAGCAACACCCTCGACACCGACGGCAAGATCCCGCTGGTACGCTGCGCCGATCAGTCCAAGTACCAAACGATTGAACAGATCAACCAACCCAATGTGCGCCTGGTCGAACCGGCCGGCGGCACCAACGAAGCCTTCGTCCACGCCTTCCTGCCCAAAGCGCAACTGGCCCTGCACGACAACGTGACGATCTTCCAGCAACTGCTCGACAACAAGGCCGACGTGATGATCACCGACGCCTCGGAAGCGCTGTACCAGCAGAAGCTCAAACCCGGTTTGTGCGCAGTGAATCCGCATCAATACATGCAGTACGGTGAGAAGGCTTATCTACTGCCGCGCGATGACATCAGCTGGAAGCTCTACGTCGATCAGTGGCTGCATCTGAGCAAGGTCACCGGGAAATATCAGAAAACCCTGAGCGAATGGATTGCGCTGCCACAGTGAGTTTTTTCAGCGACTCGCTGGCCTCGCTGCCCGGCGCGGCGGTCATGACGATGATCGCCTGATCGGGGCTTTCCGTGCAGGAGAGCATCTGCCAATCAAGGCTGAGCTTCCCCACCTGCGGATGCTGAAAGGTTTTGCTGCCGCAGGTCGGGCTGGCCACCAGATGAGTCGCCCACCAGCGGCGGAAGTCCTCGTCACGCAGGGACAGTTCGCCGATCAGCGAAGCCAGTCGCGGATCGTCCGGAAAGCGCGCCGTGTCCATCCGCAGAAACGCCACGCAGTTGCGCCCGTTGTTTTCCCAATCGACGTACAAACTGCGAAACCGCGGGTCGAGAAATGACAGACGAATGAGGTTGCGTTGTTCGATCGGTATCTCGGAAAAGTCGACGTACAGCGCCGTCGCCATGGGATTCCACGCCAGCACATCCATGTAGCGACCGATGACCATCACTGGAATGTCCCGCAGGCTGTCTAGCAGACGTTGGGTTTGCGCGCCGACGGTTTGTCGTCGATGCAGATCAACCGTGGTGCGACCCAGCCGCGCCAGCCGATACAGATAATCCAGATCATCCTCTTGCAGGCGCAGACTGCGCGCGACGGCGGCCAACGCGGACTTGGACGGCGACAAGCGTCCCTGCTCCAGACGCGTGTAGTAATCGACACTGATACCGGCGAGCATCGCCACTTCTTCGCGGCGCAAACCGGCGACACGGCGCGCACGCCCGGTATCGGCGGGTAATCCGACCTGCGTTGGATCGAGTTCGGAACGACGCGCGCGGAGGAATTCTCCGAGGTCGTTGGGGCTTTTTTCTATAGTCATGGGGCGATCATGGCGCTCGCGCGCGAATCAAGGAAGGCTCTCTTTATCATAGGAAAAACTTTCCCAGGAACCGCGCTCTCTTTTTGCCTCCCTCCCACGGGTTCAATCTTTGCCTCGTCAGCCGCCACCTGCGGCACCGCACCAACCCGTGGAGTGCACCTATGAAAACCAACATCAGCTTCCTCAGCAACGGCCTCAAACTCGCCGGCCACCTCTACACCCCGAACGACCTGCAACCCGGCGAACAACGCCCGGCCATCGTCGTCGGCCACCCGTTCGGCGGCGTCAAAGAGCAGACCGCCGGCCTCTACGCACAGAAACTCGCCGAAAAAGGCCTGATCGCCCTCGCCTTCGACGCCAGCTACCAAGGCGAAAGCGAAGGCGAACCGCGCTTCCTCGAAGATCCGTTCGTGCGTGCTGAAGATTTCAAAGGCGCGGTCGACTTTCTGTCCAACCATGCTTCGGTCAACCCGCAACGCATCGGCGCCCTCGGCATCTGCGCGGCCGGCGGCTATGTGCCCTTCGCCGCCCAGACTGACCGACGCATCCGCGCCGTCGCCACCGTCAGCGCCGCCGACATCGGCCTGCTGTTCCGCGAAGGCCTTGGCGGCACCGGCACTCCTGAGCAACTCAAACAATTGCTCGAAGAAGTCGGCCAGCAACGCACCCGCGAAGCCCGTGGCGAACCCGTGCGCCTCGACCCGATCGTGCCAGACAACCCGGCCGATATCGCCGAAGGCACCCCGACGCTGTATCGCGAAGGCAGCGAGTACTACCGCACCCCACGGGCACAGCACCCGCACTCGCCGAACACCTACGTGTTCACCAGCATCGACCGGATTGCGGCGTACTCGTCCTACGACCGCATCGACCTGATCTCACCACACCCGTTGCTGATGATTGCCGGTACTGAGGCCGATACTCGTTACTTCAGTGAATTGGCCATAAAGAAGGCAATGGAGCCCAAAGAGTTGGTATTGATCGAAGGCGCAAGCCACATCGACCTGTACGACAAAGAACAATTTGTCGGCCCGGCGGTAGAGAAAATGGCGGGTTTCTTCAAGCACTACCTGTAACGCGATAAACCACAAAAGCCGTGGTGAGGGGATTTATTCCCGATGGGTCGCAAAGCGCCCCCTCTTTTCAGCGAAGCAACTAAAACCGTGGCGAGGGAGCTTGCTCCCGCTGGACTGCGCAGCAGGCCTATCTTTTGGGGCTGCTACGCAACCCAGCGGGAGCAAGCTCCCTCTCCACAATTCATGTGTGTACTTCAATCGTCATGCAACATGCCGGAGCTGTACTGATTGAGACTGCTGCCAATGCTGTTCCCGCCAAACTTCAGCGTCGTCGCATTACTACGCCCATCCAACGACTGACAATCCGCTGAAAAACAACTGGTCGTCGTCAACCCGCCCGTCCCCGCACAAGCACTCAACACTGACACCGCTGCAGCAACCAACAGCACTTTGACGATATTCAGGCGCATGGCACGATTCCCCTCGGGATGAAAAGCGACGATCTTGTGCCAACATCCTAGGCCCGCGCCGCGCACCGCAACATGAAACTTTCCTGATCGACAGCGCCGGTTCAGAATCACCTGACCGCCAGACAAGGACATCCCATGCAACTCCTGGTAAAGATGCACCAGAAATTCGGGTTTGAAGTCGAGGGTGTTCGGCGGCAAAACGTGGTCTAGGATGGCGTTCGGATAGACGTGGTTCTGCTGGGAATTACCAAGGTTGAATGACAGGACAAGCGCCCGGCACTGGCCCCTGTGATCGAACGTTTGAATAACGCCTAGCGCAGGGAGCGCCCATATTTGAGACGAGAACTGAGCCCTGACGAGCTATTTAAAATTCGCGACGCCCTGTCGTGGATCTTCGTCGACACCGCCGTGGATTACCCCTACATCGCCAGCCAAGTCCAAGGCTACGATCCGGAACAGATCAAAGACATCCTCTATTCGGAAGTCGCCGTGGTCTGCGCCTGGAACCTCGCCGGTCCACTGCCGCCGATCTGGACAGGACTCAAAGCCGATGAGTTGAATCAGGACATCGAGGACATGCTGCTGGCGAAGGAAAACAGCTGGATGCGGCGGCAGCTTCACCGACTGCACGCCGCTTGGTTGCGGTTTAACTATGGGGATGCGTGGAAAGAGCTTTCGGCGCACCTTAAACGTTCGAGTTGAGCCGCTCTGCGGCAACAACACCCCGTTGCCACAGGGGACATGATTTACGCACGCGGTTGAGTCGGCGAATCAGTTTGTTCTCAGTGAAAGGCTGTGCCAATCCTCGATCGATCGGGCGAAAACCAGATTCCGGTGACTTTACCGGTAATGTCCTCGACTGCGACCTGGCCCATAAAGCGACTGTCGTTACTGACATCGCGGTTATCGCCGAGCAGATAAACATGATCTTTCTCGACCACCGTCTGCGGCGTTTGCAGATAACGTGGATCCTTCACGCGCTCTGGCGGTGCAAAGAACAGCCCCATGTTTTCACCGTTGCGAATGACCTTACCGTCAACAATCGACAAGGTATCGCCACCCACAGCCGCCACACGTTTGACCGCCTCCGAGCCGTTGTAGCGATAAGTCACAATGTCGCCAACCTGCGGTGCGTCGATGCGCATTTTGGTGACGATATAGTCACCGATCGAAAGGGTCGGAATCATCGAGCCAGAGGGGATGAAATAAGTCTTGAATCCCAGCGTCGGGCCTCGCAGTGGCCCCAAAAGCACCAGCGTGAGGATGACCAGCGCCACCACGTAAAGCACATGAAAACGAGTGCTGGGGCTGTTCACCGGACTGTCGTTTTTGCGCACCGATATCGCCGCTGCCGTGGCGGAGCCGAGTTTCACCAGGACAATAAACGTAGCGAAGGCATAGAGGCCCACTGGCGTGGCAGGCACCCCGCAGACACCGAGTAAAATCACACCGAGATAGAGCAAAGCGACAACACGCACCGCCCACTTCACCTGACCGGCATACACCAGACCCCAGCCGGCCACCAGGCACGACATCACGAATGCTTGCAGCGGCAGCTTCGGCTTATCAGGAGCAGACATAAATTCTCTTCACGTAAATAGCTGACAATCAAGCGCCCGGCCTAATCAGCCACCAGGGCACTACGGGCAATACGAATGGGGTTATCGAGCGGAAAAATAACCCGTAGTACGCAATTGCAGGCTATACACCCAGATACCGAACACCAGTGCATATTCTTTGAACATCGGCAGGGTAAGCAGATGCACAACCGAACCGCTGTTCATTTGCGACAGAGAGAAGGCAACCCCCAGAATCAACGCGAGAATAAAACACAGCGAACTGATCTTCTTTCTCGCCAGCAGCAGTAAGCCGCCGACAAACATCAACAACGCCACTACACAAATATTCAGCAACATCAGCAACGAAATATCTCCTTCCCGCGCTTGCTGAAACCCGTCATGAGCCACCCACAGGCCGGCCTGAATCAATACAACAAAGCAATAAAAAACGGCCATAAAGACAACGGCGGGACGTGTGTTGTACCAAGGTTGGGACGATGTAGCTTCCATGATGCGGCGACTCCTGAGTAAAGGCGCGGAATGCTACTAAATGGCCATCACCCTGTCCATTTACTCACCCTCCTCTCGGCTGCTTTGCTCAGCGCCCCCTCCGTGGCGACGACTGAGCCGTTCGCCACAAAGGGAACTGGTTTACGCCTTCACTTCGACGTTATCCAACGCCTGATTCACCGCCAACTCGCCCAGCATCACCACCTGCGCAATGCCCAACGCGGTTTTGCGGTGCGAAGGGTCGAGCACTGCGGCGAAGTTGTTGAGCATTTCCGAGGCAGAACTCAGGGTTTCGCTGGCGTTGGCCAACAGGGATTCGGAGTCGTACTTCGGATTGGCGAGGTACATGCGCTCGGGCTCGTTGACGCTGGACATGATCTGGCTGGCGGGCAGCAGATAGTGATCGAGCGCGCGTTCGGCGGCTTCGTTGAGTTTTTTGGAGTTGGGGGATTGGTACGGGGATGCCGGATCGGTTTCCGGCGGATTCGGTGTTGGCTTGAACATGGTGTAACTCCTGACGGATTAACGAAAAGGAGCCATCACTCTCGCTACCAAACGAAGGGTGGAGGCCATACGCAGGTTGGTAGACCGGTCGTCAGGAACCCCGGCGCATCCGAAGACGCCCCGCGCATGACCACCATAAAACGAAGACGAGAAACGTCGTCGCAAGACAGTAGTCTTGTGCCTCTGACGGAGACGGGCTACCAAACCCGATCACTGGTTTTCAGTGACCACGGAACGATAGAACCCGCGACCTAGACGCACAAGCCGGCGGATTCTGTCTTACGTGTAGGGGGTGGCGCAAGGTCTTGTAGGTCTTGGACGACACCACCTCAACTCACTTAAACAAGCGCAGTCTTCGCTGTTTAAATTCAAGAAAATTCGAGTGCCTCGCCATCAGGCACCCACATGCCGTGATCGCATTGATTTTCTGGGCACTCTTAGCTTCTCCAACTGTAGAAATCTTCAAAGCCTGTGTTGATGTTGCAATCGAAAAACTTATCCATACGCCTTCGTCAAGCGACCTAAAAACAGCAAATCAACTCTTTATCATTTCCCCACTGGATGCCCACGCCCGCTACCCCCTTATTCCCGAACTCTGTTCCAGCGGTTGTTGACTGTCGTGCTTATGGGCGAGTAGTTCAGTAGCCAGTTCAATAGCACGCTCCAGGAACAGCAACAAACTGTCGACCGTCAAATGATCTAGCCACTCCCGGCTCCAAAGCAGCGTCTCACCTTGAGGTGTCCGATCCAACAGAAACACAGTGTCGCTGCAGAACTTTGTCAGCAACGGGGAATCAGGCATCACATGGCCCGGTAGCAGCAGATAAATGGCCAAATGGTCGTCATCTTCCGCCAACGTCAATACCAGCTCATCGTTGACAGTAAACGTAGTTATGGTTTGCCCGGCTTCAGGAGTGGGTAGTCCGAGGTGAGTAAAGAGTGCAGTGACGAGCGAGTGATACATAGCCAAGCCTTGTTCAAAGGAGAACGTCACTCTATTTGGCCGCCAGGCTGTTGCTTACTAGCTGTCGTCGTATTTTTGTAGCACAGGGGCGCTAATGCACGGCCCGCCGTTAAACAAGAGGGACTCGCTCACCTCTCATTCGGGTTGGTCTGAATCCTAAAAAAGCGAGGCTATCTCTGACAAATTGCTTCTGGGTAATGGCGTAAGTTAAAGGTCTTTCGCCCCATTGCCAGCTGGGTAATTACATGAAGACAGCACCCCACAATCCCGACATCAGCCAACTCCCCCCGTCTCAATCCAGGCCGCAACAGCCGACGGTCATCACTCTGGGTAACAACAGACTGCGCCTTCTTGATACCGGAAATCGTGAGTTTGAAAGAGGGATCCGCCGCAACATCACTCACAGCCAGAGTAAAGAACTAAAGGCTGTCATTCAGGCGGTACGTAATTATCAGGCCCAGACAACACCTTCGCTGGCCGCATTGGCGAAAATCGATAACGCGTTGCAGTTTTGGCTCGAGTCAGGAAGGAACCGATCCCGTCAGCAGGATCCGGTACTTCAACGACTGGTGAATGACATCGCCTCTCGACGTCAAGCGTTCAGCCAAGGAGGGCAGGCCCCATCCTTTCAACTGGCATGGGTCTGTAATGAGCAGGGGCGAGTTAATCAACCCATTGAGAGCAATCATCATATTCGTCAATGGATAGGGGAACTTACTCACTTACGGCAACAGGGGGCTCATGATCTGTTCAAACGAGAACTGCAAAGTGGACTCGACCTGATGTTCGGAGTAAGTGAAACAATGACAGCCTGCCGTCTAGAGCGTGCTCCCACCCAAGAGGAAGTCGCCGGAAGTCATGAGTGGAAGGCATTCTGTGGTGCACTGCGCCTGCAATTACCAACTCTTGGGGCGCTGCGGCCACAAGCCACAGCCGAAGAGAACGGTCGTGACATTCTGATAGCCCACAGCCACCTCCTGGAGATGGGTCACCTCAAGGAAGTGCTAGCTCTGAGTCTGGCCCAGAAGGTGAAGCAGCAGGGTGAGATTGGTCTACTAAGGACCGAATTACTGACAGCGCTGGTGGATGGACTGGACGCTCCCTATCAGGCCTTGGCTGAAGAGAAAAAATCACTCTGGCAAGGAGAAAACAAGCAAAAGATGAGCTATGAGCTCGGTGTGCGAGCTGAGCTCAAGCGTCCTCTCGATGTCGCCAGTCACGAGATCAAACCCGGACAGCCTGTCAGTCAGAAGGAGTTCCGCGATATAGGGCTAATCAACGCAAGCGTGTTGGTTGAAGCATTTGCCAAAATCGAGATCGGTAAATGGGAAGCTCGCAGCCAGACCCCTATTGGCGAGCTTTCCACAAAAGCGACCCTGGTTCAGGAGAACATGGCCGGAGCCAAGGCCGAGGCGATGATCGGTAAAGTCGAAGGGTCACTAGCGTTCAACTCCGCCCCCCGGATCCTCAACAACACTGAGGGTGAGCGCTATAAGCCTGGCCCTCACGATGTGAGCCTGCTGCGCATCGGTGCCAGCGCCGAGCTGGTCAGCAAGCTTGGGCTGTCAGTCGAGGGCAGTTGGACTGTCGGCAACCTGCTTAATGCCAAACTCGCAGGCGCTGCCGAGGTTGGCGTCAACGCCAAACTGGAGGCAGGAGCCGCACTGATGATGACCCCAGCGGGACCGATGGCCAGCGTGACAGCTAACGCCTCGGCTTTCGCCGGTCTGAAAGCAGAAGGGAGCGCTCAGCTCAACCTGTTCAAGAGCCAATACGCCAATGCATACAGCCTATCGGCCAAGGTTCGCGCTGCCGCCAATCTGGGCGTTGGTGCCACAGCAGGTGCAACAGCAGCTATCGGCTCGGCAGGCGTCAAACTGCATACGACCCTCGGTGTGACCCTGGGTGTTGGCACCGAGGTGGGCTGGGAAGGCAACGTCAATGCGATGGCCACCAAGGCCTATGCTTTGGAATTGGCTGCACGTGCCATGAGCAGATTTGACCAAAGCAAGGGGCAATATCTTGACAGCCAAGCGATGGCGATCGGCATAGAGAGCCGCCTCTATGAACTGGCCCAACGGATGGATAGCAGGATTGCGACCCTTGCCAGCGAGCTGGATGCGCTGCAGTTGGCTGTCAGTGAAAACCGGCTTCGCCTCCAGGAGAGTCCAATCGATCCCGATACGACGGCTGGTCGTAGTGCCATGGCTCAAGCTATTGATGATGCTTTCGGCCAGGAGCGGGTCGATGAGAATGGGCTCACTACTTTTCCTGAGCGAGCAAGCGAGCGTAATGACAAACTCGAACTCACTGCCCGCCTGCTACAAAATCACGCCATAAAAGTCTGACTGTTGCCGCTGACAGCAATATGACTGGCGTGATCTTCCATGGAATACCCAGGCGATCAACGCCAGATTCATTGCGATCGGGAATACGTATTCACGACGCATGAGATTCTGCCCTGCACCATTCCTGATAAACTCCCCCACCTTCGCCCCTCTGATTCAGATTCCCCCAATGCCTCTACAACCTGCCCCGCTGTCCCGCCGTTTCTCCGTCGCCCCGATGATGGATTGGGCGTAGTCCTTCGTCTGCACCCCGGCCAGCCTCGCCAAGCCCTCAAAGACACAATGCTTTGTAGCAATTTCTAAGCATTCAACAACTGCCGCCCACAATGGGTACTACCGGTACTACGCTTTCCTTTTTGGAAAGGAGTCGATGTTATGGCTGACGAATATTCGTTATCGGATGTGCTGGAAAGGATCTACCAGAGTCAGCTCGGCCTGGAAGCAGCCATGATGGAGTTGCCATTTTTGCCCCATCCCAAGATGGCCTATGGTCGGATGTTTCGAAGAGGCAAATGTGTAATGTGCGAACCGGCGTCGCTCGCTTTGGACTAGGATCGTGCAGAATGATGGATAGATTCAGCCACGCATCGACTTCAAGGACGAACACCATGTCAGATCCCTCGGATTTCAATATTGTCACGGCAGATGCTCTGACTTTGCTCCTGCATAATCAGCACGCACTCGGTGCGGCAATCGAAGAAATCACCCATTGGATATCAGGGTCTGGCGCAGACACTGTTGCCGAAAACGCCGTTGCGGCCTTGGAAACGCTTGATCGAAATGCGCAAGCAATCACTGACGCGATCATGCGACTTAGGCAGTTTAGTGCGCCTCGATAGATAGGACGCCGTTTACGTTCAATCGCGCCGGGCATCTTGTCCCGGTCTTAGGCCTCAAATGCGCTTACGGAGATCCCTTCAAGGATGACGCGCTAAGACCTGACCTTCCCCCCCTTATTGGGGCAATTGCCGCTACTGACTGTTTGGATAGGGATTCGAACCCCTTCCTAACTCCTTCGGGGCCGCTTCAGGCCACCAAACTGGGCACTTACACAATTATCGCGTGGTATGCCCCGGCCTATCCCGGCCTACGATATGCCCTAAATTTGCCCTAACCGGACTCCTACTATCATCCTGCACGCCCCCCCCTCTCGGGCGTCTCCTTTCGGCCATTAACGGCCATTCGGAAGCGCTGAACTTTGGAAGTTTAGGTCACTGTTGTACCTTGAGGTGGTCATTGAACGCAGGTTTCTGAATGATTGTGAGGACAGATGAATTGCTAAAGTTCGATAAGTCGTGGCGTTTCAAATCCCCGGGGCCAATCCCGCAAGGCGTCGTCCGTGATTTTTATGATCTGATTGAAAAAATTGCGTCGCAGGGGGATGTATGGCAAGTAGTTGAGCAATGCAAAAACAGCTTCGGCGGGACTGGTCGAAGCAGCAGTCCGGACTGGGCGTGGACTGATTTATCTCGGTTCATGGATAGCTCGGCTGAGAATGCGCCTTTATTTATCGAGGCTTTTTGGAACTGCTGCGTAGATCTCGAACAGTCCGGATTGGGCGTGCCAGACCTCCAAATTATCAACGCTATCATGGCGAAGCATGACGCGGGCTATGAAATTCAACCGCCTGATTTAATCGCAACGCGCGCCTATACACCGATCACCGTACCGCGTTTAGCACCCTCGCTGGATGAACAGGCCCGCGCGCTTATCGATGAATGCCTGGCAGAGTCTGAACGGCTGCTCGATGCAGGTCAGGGCCGGCGCGCGGTTCAGGAAATTCTTTTCCTTCTGGAGTCGATCACGACAGCCTTTCGGGGTATGGGCGAGGACACAGTGACGATTCAGGGGAAGTATTTCGGACCAATCATTAACGAGATGAAAAAACGGGAGCGGGGCAAGGCGCAGGAAACCATTTTGACCTGGATGACGACATTGCACGGCTACCTTTCATCGCCGACAGGAGGCGGGGTTCGCCACGGAACCGATCTAAAAGAAGGCATCGCGATTCAGCCTCACGAGGCGCGCCTGTATTGCAACCTTGCTCGCAGCTATCTCAGCTTTTTGCTGGAAGAGCACGATCAGCAGACCAATGGCGCGTCCTTTAGGCAGTGGCCTCAGTGATGGCTTCCAGGCGTCGCTCAAGCGCTAGAACGAGGACTTGTCGGCCCTCTCCATTGCTTACTTTAGCAGGGAACTTTGGGTCGATTTTAGCCCTTGATTATAGGCAGCAATCGGCCAGAAGCGGACGTACAGAACATGGCCGATTGTTGATGGTTGCCATTGCCTGGGCCCGCCCGAGAATCACAACCTAGTCACTGTTCGCATCAATGCACGCGCTTGTGATATCAGCAACATCCAGTAGGGATAGGCCAAGCGCCTTGTTGAGCGGTGCGACCATCGCCCAAGCCTCGGCAACATTCATGTGCGGAATATGTTTGACGACATCTAGCTCGTGGCCTCTTTCATCGCACTTGGCGATTGCGTATGCAAAGCCGCTCTGTCGGCTGGGTACCAGGCAGTAGGCCTGGCGCAGTTCGGGTGTGCGCCCAGTTATAGATTCAATGAAAGTGTTGTAGAGCGGCATCGATGCCGCTCCGGTGAAGTTCGTGGCCTGTAGCAAGGCCGGGTGTAGGGTGATTGACCAGACAGTTACCGTGAATGCCCTTTGACCCAGATCGTTGTCAAAAGTCATAACGGTAGGAGTGTGATTGCCCTTGCCGTAGTCGGGCTCGTGAGGAGCAAATGCCACTTTGTGTTCCAGGTGGCGCCCGGGGGACGGAGCGAAAATGTAAGACCAGTGTCGTGGTTTCACATCCACTGCCGAATCAGGCCTTGAGTTGTGTGTGACGGTCAGGCTTGTCGGATTAAAGGATTGGTCAATCAGGTAATCGCGAATCTTCTCGGGCAAGCGCCATGGCGCGTCGTTGCCAACGCTCAAGAACGGCTTCGGTACGACTAACGGTATCTCAAGTAAGGCAATAGCAACATGGGTAGTTTCATGTCGGTGCGCTGGCAGCATTGCGCATGCCCCATTCCAATCATAGAAACCGAGTAGTTGGCTGAGCATTTCTCGCTGAAAGGCGAGCTTTCTTACGCAGCCGAGAGATTTGGATGTGGAGTGAAGAATCTGCGATAGCAGTTTTACATCTTGCGAGGACAGCGTGAGTATCGACATACGAGGCACCAGATTAGCGATCCATGTGCATCTGGTTCCCCTCGATTACAGACACTAGATCGGGCTGATGTAGGGCCATGCATGAGTTTGTCGCACCTCCGCAAGCGGAGGAGGAGAAAGCATTTACCGGGCACGTAGGTGCGATAGGGGAGGCAGGAGCTTTCAAAACCGTCGTCAGGATATGGCCAATTTGAACTCGCTGCAATGGCTTCGAGAAAAGGGGAGAGAGTTTATGCTCACTGGTATGGAGGTCAGCTTCTGGCCGTTTTCTGCCCTCCACGAACAGCACAGATCGGCCAGAAGCGGTCATTCCACCTGCCTGCCCAATTAGAGCGCGTTAGACCTCGGTGCGCGCGCTCGCAGCGCGTCGTAAGCGTGCGACTACACTCTGTGTAGTGAGCACCTTAAGGACAGCACATGGACATCACCATTCAGCGTAAGAAAGGAATGTTTGACAGCGCCTATGGCCACGCTATCCCGCTGGCAATTTTGTTTGATGGAACATTCGTGGGCCGCCTGGAAACGGGTGAAACATTATCTTTGAACCTTCCGGACGCTTGCGGGACGTTGCAAGTCGGTATGCTTGACCCCAGAAACTCGCCTTACATTGGAAGCGCGTCTGGTGAGGTCATATCGACCAGCAATGCACAGAGGGTTACCCCCGGACAAGCCGTTCAGTCTTTTTCGGTGAAGACTCGGAAATGGGTGTTCTTTGACGTGCTGGGTTTGGCGGGCTCAGCGCCGTTCAACCGCTGGGTACTGGCGCTTGAGACAGATCAACTTTAGGAAGCTTCTGACAGGCGTCAATCGGCCAGAAGCAGCCCGTCGCGACACCTAGAAAACTAGGTACAACTCAATGCATCGGTTGAAAGTCGGCAAACATTTTTACAATGGCCTTGGTCACAGGGCTCGACTCGATAGCGTGGACTCGTCTTCGAGGACTCCACTTGCACGCGGCGATCTCATTTTTCGGAGACGGCTTCTCACCGGATTGAAGCATGAAGATGAAAACGAAGTGGACTGTATCGTTTTTCTCATAACGCGCGAGGTAAGTTAGGTCCTCAGCGATCAGCCCTGTTTCTTCTTCAAGTTCCCGTACGGCGGCCTGAACAGGGGTTTCTCCTGATTCGATCTTGCCACCAGGTAAGGTCCATTTGGATTTTGTTTTTCGGACGTAAAGGACTTGGTCATCCTTCCGGCATATAACTGTGGCCCTAGCCTTCATGTCACCCTCCGCTGCCGCGTAGCTGAGTCTTGATGGGTTCATAAGAACCTCTCAGCTATAGGACAGCGCTGTCATAAAAACGTCACACTTTCAGATTGCGCTGTCGATGACCGCATTGAACGGTGGATCAGATAAGTGAAGAGTAGCTTGTGCGAAGAAGAGTCGACTGAAGACTGTCGTGACTGACAGCAGTGCGTCGATTTCAGCCGATCGTGAGGCAGCTTTCGGCCAATTGCGGACGTTCGCAGGCGTCCGTTACCGGCCAAGGGGTGCGCTAGTGATTAACTGTTCGCGACCCGCAACGGGCATCAATTCATGGCTGCTGATATAGATGAACAAAAGACCTCTGGCTCCCCGCTGAACAGGGTGCGATAAACGAAAAGAAGAGCCGGTCAGCCCACAGGTGAAGTCGTGGTGAGTCGGCCGCAATCTCACGCTACGTATTCGAATCGAAAAAAAGCGCTGCAGACAATCTTTCTGACTATTTTCAGGATATATTTCGAAAAGATGCCAATGTTGGGACAATCGGCGATCGATGAGGGTGCATTGTGATTGAGCAGAGAGGCAAGATTTTTCTATCGAAAAACATCACAAAAAATCAGCCGTCAAGCCACGCTAAGGAGAGCGCAGTGATGAATAGTATTACTCAACCTATAAGAGCAAACTCTCTAGGAGATACGACGGCAGAAAATGATAGTCGAATGTTGTCAGATGCCTTCGTAGCGACCGCCGATTTTCGTTCATTGATTGAGTCTGACGACAGAACTATTGTTGTAGGACGAAGAGGAACAGGGAAGAGCGCCCTATACATAGAGTTACAAAAGCATTGGAAGAAAGATAAAAAAGTAATCGTTATTTGCTTTTCCCCGGAAGACACTGAAATAATCGGATTTCGATCATTGTTGAGACCCTTTTCAGAATCTTTCAACCTCTCCAGAGCAGTTACCAAGTTACTTTGGAAATACACCATGTTTATGGAGATGGCTAACTATGTTTTATCAAACTACAAGCTATCCTCGCTAATAGAGAGGGATAGCCTGCTCAGCTCTCATCTCATGCGATGGAATGAAACCAAGGGAGGCTATCTTACCAAATGCCGAAACATAGCGAGACTATTTCTTACCTCCATTTATCCTGAGGAGGCGGTGGGTGATCTACCGGGCAACCTTGAGCTCAGCCAAGTAGAAGAAAAAGTATTAGGTTTATTTGACAAAGCAGATCGCCGAGTCGTAGTGCTGATGGATCGGTTAGACGAGGGATATGAATCCGATGCCGTCGGTATTGGAATGATCGCAGGGCTAACCTACGCAGCTATCGAACTAAATAAAAGATCTCATCTAATACGACCGATCGTCTTTCTGCGCGACAATATATACCGGACACTTGCAAAAGAAGATCCCGATTATTCAAGAAATATCGAAGGCCAAGTGATACGCCTACACTGGGATTGGGCCCAGCTCCTAACCCTGGTTACAGCACGCATGAAATTATCTTTCAAAATAACCGTTGAGAAAGACCAAAAGGTTTGGGACAGGGTTACTGCGGGAGAGCTCCAAGGGCGTGACGGCTTTAAAAAATGCTTACAGTTCACACTGTATAGACCTCGCGATTTACTTTCGCTGCTTAATGAAACTTTTTTCTGTGCTGCGCGAAACTCAAGAGAAACGGCCGTAATTCAAGATCTAGACCGCGCAGCACAATCCATATCAGTCGCACGCCTCGAAGATCTGTGGAAAGAATATTCAAAAATATTTCCATCGATACAGTTGGTCACCAGCTCATTCAAAGATGGAGAGCCTGAACTATTGGTAGGAAGCGCAATCCAGGTAATACAGCACCATATCGAGACAAGTGAAGATACTAGCAATCATGAGTCTTTGGCAGAAACAAGGATACTTCAAGCCAGTGGGCTTCTGCAGTCTCTTTATAGTGTGGGTTTTATTGGCATCCACGACAGCAATACCTCAGCTTTTTCATTTTGTCATGACGGAAGAACTCCCGACAAAGGATTTGAGAATAGAGACAAAATACTTATTCACCCTTGCTACTGGCTCGGCTTAAACCTTTCTCGCAACGCGTTAGCTCCAGAGGAGGCGGAAGAGATCAACGATGAATATGACATTGTCGTACAATCCGCAACCCCTGAAATTCGAAAGGTAAAAATAGGACAAACAGTTTCACAGTTAGATAAGATTCCGTTGGGCAGGGATGGCGCGCGAGAGTTTGAGCATTGGTGCCTTGATACCTTGCGGATTATATTTGCTTCGCACCTTGTCAACCTTGAATTAGCACCTAATGGCCAAGCGGTACAACGTCGAGACATTGTCGGCACCAATCGTTCCGGCTCCGACTTCTGGAAGCGTGTTCACGAGGACTATAAAGTCCGCCAAGTCGTATTCGACTCGAAAAATTATTCTGGCTTAGGACCTGAAGAGTATCGGCAACTGCAATCCTATCTTACAGGCCAATACGGAAAACTTGGATTCATAATAACGCGAGATGAAGATGAGCACATGACCGGCGTGGAGTTGGATTGGGTCAGGGAAATGCACAAATCGCACTCTGTGCTAATAATAAAATTACCAGCACGCTATTTATGCAGGCTTCTACAAAAGCTTAGAAATCCAGAAAAGCACGATGCCATCGACAGACTAATGTTTTCGCTACTCGATAACTACGAGAGAAATTATTTACAGTTAAAAACAACATACACCAGACGACCAAAAAGAAAATAGCGCAGGCCGATGATGGATATTGTTCAACAGCATAAAGTAAGCAAGATTATCGAAGGCGACTCCGATCGAAAGAAGTCAGAGGAAAATGCTCAAAAGTTTTCTAAGATGCTTAATTGTTATCTATCTAGGGAGTTTGAAGAAAAAAAGAGGCTCACTGAGTCAGTGACAGGGCATACCGTGAATGCGCACAGTGATGAGTATGAATTATATCTTCGAGTTACACCGCCCAAGGGCGGCATATGGGATTCGGACACCTTGGTAATTGGTAGAATTGGATTCAAAGAGCACCGACGGGGCCACGGAAGAAATTTTATGGCTTTTTTAGTCGAGTGCGCAGGGAGTATTGGGTACAGCAAAATCGGATTGGAATGTACCAATGATAAATCCGATGCATTCGGCAAACGGTTTGGACTTCAGAAGCATGGTGTTTATAATCATCTTTTAGGTACCGTGCACACTATAAAAAACAATTTAAAATGAGCTACTAGTTACAGCAAGAGAAAATAGCGACTACCTTCGGCTGCTCAAGCGATTTGGAATTCGATTGTCCGTTTTTGGCCGAAAAAAGTATTTCAGATATATCCAATGCCGGATGAAGAGGAGAGTAGTGGCGTAAAACATGACGTTTTGGGTACAGCATCATCATAATGATATGAGGCTACTTTATAAATTTAACTTTTTTGCGGCGTTGTGCCACCCCTTAGCTTTCGGAATGCTCAATGAGTGCTATCGCTTTACTCTGAGTTGATTTTGTCCGATTATCCGCACAACCAATTGGAGTGAATAGGAATGAGCGCGTCTTATGCATTTGATTTGAAACTCGTATGTGGGGGTTACGCCTATTTTTCAACTGACACTTTGGGCAGTAAGCCAGGCCCTGATGGACTTGAGTATCGCAAACCGTCGCAGGTGAGCAAGGAGAGATTTGGTGTTGCCTTAGATGAGCTTGGATTTAAGTATATGTGGGTTGACGACGAACGCACTTATTATGATTGGACGTGTGTTCAGGGTTGGGCGTTAGTGAGCTCTGATTTTGCCAGAGAACACATGAGTCATTGGCTCAAAAAACGTGAGTGCCTTATTTCCCCATATGGTTCTTTCACTGATATTGAGATTGCTGCTCCATCTATTAGGAGGCGCACCTTTCGAGGGAAGTTCAAGAAGCGAATACTTGATCGAGACAATAATCAATGTGTCCTATGCACAGGACGGGATCAGCTGACTCTTCAACATGTCAGGCCTCATTCAAAGGGGGGAGAAACCAGTTTTAGGAATTTGGTGACGCTTTGCGCTCCCTGTAACCAGGAGCTGGGGGCTGAAACCTACAGAGATTTGTATCGTTTAGCCGGGCTGCAATCGGACTATGAACCATCCCTTCTGAAGGCTTCTGACGGCAGTGAAAGAGCGTTTTGGCGTGCTGTTCGATTTTCCTCCAATATGATGCACACCCGATGTGAGCTTTATTAGAATCAGTGGTAGGGAATGAATCACCTCTGATTTCATAGTCGTGCCAAATTATCTGGCTTTGGCCAAATGATCCGTTCTGAATGACGGAATCGAGTCATAAGCCGCCTGATCCGGTCGGCGCGTTTTGACCGGAATCAGTCGTTCCTGAACATCTGCCTTTGGTCTGTAGCGGTCGCTTGCCAACGTCCGCTTCTGGCCGGTAGCAGTCGCTTGCGAACGTCCGCTTCTGGTCGAAAGCTGCCCTCCCAAATCTCAGAACAGAGCTAAAACAATCCTCCCAGCGATGCCGGCTCCCAATTCATGATCACCAGTTCACCACTGACCTCGGCCTTCCCCTGCCGCTGATTGGTGTTGCTGTAGCGGATGTCCAGGGTCTCGAAGTGGAAGCCTTCGAACACACGGCGAATGTCCGGGTGGTCATTGATGCTGACCATCACTTTGCCTTTGCAGCGGCGCATGAAGTCGGCCATCCGTTCGTAGTTCTCGAACGGAAAGTCCACGCCGTAGCCAGCGGTCTGCCAGTAAGGCGGATCCATGTATTGGAAGGTGTGGACACGGTCGTAACGTTCTGCGCATTCAAGCCAAGGGAGATTTTCGACGTAGGTGCCGGACAAGCGCTGCCAGGCGGCCGAGAGATTTTCCTCGATGCGCAGCAGGTTGATGGCCGGAGCAGTGGTTGCTGTGCCGAACGTCTGACCGGAGACCTTGCCGGCGAAGGCGTGGTGCTGCAGGTAGAAGAATCGAGCGGCGCGCTGGATGTCGGTGAGGATTTCGGGGCGGGTCATTTTCTGCCATTCGAACACCTGGCGCGAACTGAGCGCCCATTTGAATTGGCGCACGAATTCTTCGAGGTGGTTCTGCACGACGCGGTAAAGCGTGACCAGATCACCGTTGATGTCGTTGAGGACTTCGACGGGTGATGGCTGGGGCTTCATGAAGTAGAGCGCGGCACCGCCGGCAAAGACTTCGACGTAGCATTCGTGAGGCGGAAAAAGCGGAAGGAGGCGGTCGGCCAGGCGGCGTTTGCCGCCCATCCAAGGGATGATGGGTGTAGACATAAAAAGCAAGACCTTTACTGTATGGATAAACAGGTGCTAGGCTCGCCGCGCTTTGTGCACGGAGCAAGAGCCTTGGCTGGACTTGCAGGGACCATCTGCAGGGACGGCGGTCGATCCGGATGTTGACGCATCCGGACCGGCCGCTCTTTTTCACTTCGGTGTTGAGACTTCTTTGGCGTATGCCTGACAGGCCGCGAGGGCAATCAGCCCCCGGTCGCCGTCATCGGTGACGCTGATAATTCGTTGAGCATGCGCTGGGTCAAGTTCGGCTCTTGTGGGGCCATGAACCACGCCGCCGGTGGCGGTGGCGGCTGGCACCGATCCGTTGCCGGCGCTGGTGGTGGCGTCGAGTAGGACTGACAGGCGCAGATCAGCAGTGGCAAGGCGGTCGCGCAGGCGACCTTGATCACGTTGGACATCGCTCAAGGCTCTGTAATGGGTTTGTTCACTGGATGCCAGACGCTGCTCGAGCGCGAGGCGTTTGTCCTGCTCGGCACGCTGCTGCGCGGCCGAGGCCAGATTCAGTTGGTTGAGGGTTTCGGTGTGCTGCCGGGACTGCTCGCTTAGGCGACTACCGTAGCGCCAGTCCTGCACTCGCCAGGTAATACCTGCAGATGTGCCGGCCAAGGCAATCAGCAGCACCACCTTTCCCAGCAACTGGTAAGGCCCTGATATCAAGTCGCCGAAACGCATAGCACCGCCTTCGCCCGCCCCCACAACTCCAGCCGATCCTGCAGGCCGTTGAGGCCGCCGTTGATCCTGCGGGTGATCGTGTTGAACTCGTTTTGATCGGCCAGCACGTTAAGCCCATTCACCGCCCAGAACCACGCGGCCGACTCAGCGGCCCACTGCGGGAGTTCCAGCAGTTCAGGTGTGCGCAGTAATCGCTCATCACCGAACAGCGCCAAGCTACAGCGCAGGTAGTTGTCGTGGCCGGTGACCTGGATCAGGCCGCGACCGCGATAACGCTGGCCATCACCATCCGCTGCCGGCGTGTTGCCCAGTTTCGCCGCCAGGTTGCCGGTGTCGTATTTGCTCAGGTACTGGTCGCCGCCCAGTTCCCGGACGTACTGCAGCTGACCCGACTCGTGACCGACTTGCGCGAGAAACGCGGCTTGGCGTTTCGGCGTGTTGATCTGTCGATTGGCCATGGCTGCGTTGAGGGCGGATACAAAAACGCCCGCTTGGCGGCGGGCGTTGGGCATGATGCTTTGCAGCTGTTGTTCAGTGATGGACATACAAACTCCAGACGTAAAAAAACCGCACTCAGGCGGCGACGGGATGCGGTTACTGCTTCTCGATGTTCACAACCTTGAGCGGTGCTTTAGCCCCTTTCTTTTTCTTGCCCTTGGATTTACCGGCTTTGCCGGCATTGCATTCGACCGTGGTCGACCATCCGGATTGGGTGAACACCTGCTCGACCGAATCCGCCAGGTACTCGCCATCAAGCCCGACCTTGAAACCCTGAGCGATGATGGGACGTTCGGCGAAGATGTCCGTTCGGCCTGGCATCTCAAGCCGAACATCGGCGGTCGAGCGGTTGAACGCTGACAGACGGGCCTTGGCCGCCGCCTCAGCAGCGCCTTTGTCTGGGTAGATATGGCGGTCGGTATGCACTGCCGGCAGCCCATCCGGAGCGTCATCGTTGTCGATGGTGACCACCGCCAGCTTGCCGTCCTTCTTGTTCTGGTGCTTGGTGGCGACCGCCTTGTGTGAGTTGCGATCACCGAGGCTAAATTGCCAACGGCTGAGGTCGCGTCGAGTCAGGGTGATTGCGCCAAACGTCTTGCCGCTGGCTGTCTGGCCACCTTGGCGTGGCATCACCAACAGCTTGCCGTCGGCGACCTTGGCTGTGCAGTCGTATTGCTTGGCCAGCCGGGTGATGAAGTTAAAGTCGGACTCGTTGAGCTGGTCGACCCGGGCGACCTTGGTCGACACCTGACACACCGGCGTCCAGCCATTGCGCGCGGCGACGTCAGCCACGATTTTCGACAGCGGCACGTCTTCCCAGCTTCCGCTACGGATGGTCTTGCCACTGCCACGCATGTCGCTGGCCTTACCCTTGACCACGATGGTATCCGGCGGACCTGACACTTCGACCGTGTCCACGGTGTAGCTGCCCATACGCGCCAAGGTCGTTTCGACATACCCCAGGTAGATCTCGATTGAGCTGCCACGTCGTGGCAATTGCACTTGCCCATCACGGTCGTCGATACGCAATTCAAACTCGTCGGACTCCATGCCCGGCTTGTCAGAGGTACGCAGCAACAACAGCCGATCATTGATTTTGGCCGTAACGTCGGCCCCATCGGCGACGATTCGAAACATCGGAGTCATGGATTTTTTCCATAAAAAAACCCGCCAAGGCGGGTTTTGAAGGGGTTATAGCTGCAAGTCCTTTTGGGCTACAAAAATGACTGTAGCTCATCAATTCCAAAGCGAGATGCCTTCTTCGGTCGGCATAGGCAGATCCGGCAGGACGATAATCACGCCCGCCCGGAACGGCTGAGGCTCATCAGCCAGCCCCTGATTGGCATCAAGCACGGCTTCGACGCTGCCATTCAGATGCCCATAAGCGTTGTTGCAAATGACATCGAGCATGTCGCCATCAGACGTCCTGCATGTCGTCGCCATAGCGCTCAAACTCCAAAGTGAAACCCTGTTTGCGAGCAATCCCGCCGTGCAGCAGCGCGGACTGTTCCTCGTTGATGTTTTTCAGGCACCACGTACCAATCACCTCGCCATAGCCGGTGGTCAACGTCAGCGGCTGAAGCCTGGCCCCGATGGAACGCAGCGTATCGAGCTGCTTCAATCCGCCCTTGAAGCCTGGGTAAATCGTGCCCTTGAGTGTCAGTTTTTCATCACCCATACCGATGGCCTGCTTCGCCGGGCGGCGCGTCAACCGCTCCTGCGAAGCCCAGCGAAATTCGGTCGAACGGCTCAACTCATCAAACGCCGCCGTGTCCAGGTTGAAGTAATACGGCTCAATTTTCGGATCGCGCGGCTGAATGATCATCAGGTGCGGGAACGGCTTCACCGCCTCCGGCGCCGGCGTGGCCTCACCGGTAAAGGAACTGGTGGGCACGATGTTGGCCAGCGAAGGACTGACTTTGCCGGCGACGTTGTTGATCGCCGTGGCCGCCTTGCCCGCCTGTTCCTTCAACGTGCCCAGCCGATCCTGCACTTCAGCCGCCGCCCGTGTGGCGCGGCCGTACACCGCCACTACCTGACCGACCTTGGCCTGAGCCGCGTCGACACCGCGCATCACCCGCTGAAGTTTGGCGCCGATGGCCGGACCAACAAACGGGATGTTCTCCAGCTCGGACGCGGCGCCGGTCAGTTCACGGATCGCGCCGTTGACCGGGGTCAGCATGCCGTCAGCACTGCGCCGCCCGGTTTCCACTGCCTCGAGCAAATACTTCAGGCTCGATTGCATCCTCTCCATATAAGCCATGAGGCCTCCTTAGACATGGGGTTCGTCGTACAGCTTGGCGGCGTTACTCTTCGCCGCGTCCGCCATCATTCGCTGCATGTGCGGCATCAGATCCTGCGCCATTTGTTGCGGGTCTTTGACATCACCCTGCACCGTGACCGGCATGTTCAGCGAGTACTGAAACTGCTGGTCTACCTTGGCCGGTATCGGTTTTTCTGGCTCCTTGGGTTGAATGGCGAGCGCCGCCGACTTGAGCGGCGCCGTCACTGCCATCGAGCGCGCAACATCACCCAGCGCCGGGCCTTGCTGCCCCGCTGACACCATCATGAGCGGCGTGCTCGGCACCGGAGCCTTTGCGATTTCCTCAGGCTTTTCATCCTCGCCACCGAACAGCGATTTACCCAGGGAACCGCCAAGCGCCGCGCCGCCCTGACTGCCAAGATAGGCGCCGATCAAGCCGCCGATTGCCGTGCCAATAATCGGCACCACCGAACCAATGGCCGCCCCCGCCGCTGCACCGGCCATGGTGCCGGCCAGATTGCCAGCGGCCGCGCCATAACCCTCGGCCTTTTCGTCCTGGGTCTGGGCATTCTCGAAAGTGTCGAACGCCATCGCACCGGCTTCCAGCAGCGAACCACCGGGAATCCCCTTGGCGACTTTGCCGACCTTGCCGACGGCCTGCACCACCCCAGTCAGTTTGGACATCGCACCGGCCGGAACCGGTGGCACTGGCGGAATCGGCGGCCGTGGCACGGGCACCGGCGGACGGGCTACGGGCGGACGCGTACCACCCGCACGGCGGCGGGAGCGTCTCGAACTGCGCGAACGTCGACGTGATTCACCCGGCCCGTCTGCACCACCCGCACCGCCACCCATGGCGCCGGCATTGACGACAAACACCTTTTTGACTTCGTCGCCACCGCCGCCTGACTCGCCGCCACCGTCGCCATCGCCATCGCCGCCTGAGACCGCTTCCTTGGCTATGGAAACCACCTTGAGGCCGGTGGTAATGAGGTTGAACTTGCCGGCCTTCTTGTCTCCAACCTCGCCGCCCTCGTCGTCACCATCGCCTTCGCCGTCGATGGGCACACCCTTGTACGAGGCCACAGCTTTGAGGCCGGTTTCTACCAGCGACAACGCCTTGCCGGCCTTCCCCTTGGGTTCGGCCTCCTTGTCGTCACCATCGCCGTCCCCGTCCTTGGAGTTGGTCACAAAGACCTTTTGCACTTCACCCGACTTGCCTTTACCCAAGGCTCCGCGCGCCAGGTTGAGCATCCCTTTGCCCATCTTGAAAGAGCTATACAGACCGGACAATCCAACGAGTGCAGCACTGACCAATCCAATTCCCGTCACGACGCCGGGCGAGCTGTCAGACAGCGAAGTGATGCCTTTCGCGACCTTGGTCAACGACTCCGCGACGACATCCGTCACCGGCCGCAAGGCATCGCCGATGCTGCGCATGGCGTCATCCATCGACTGGGCCATTTCCGCCCATTTCTGCGATGACGACTCGCGCCGCTCGGCGAGGTTCTTGTCGAGGATCCCGGTCGCGTCACGCGAATCGTTTTTGAGCTGGCTGTACAACGCCTTGTTCTGCATGTAGGCCGACAGTGCGGCCTTGACCTGCATGTCAGCGAACAGGTCGCCCGTGCGCAAGGATTCTTCCAGCGAGGCCATCATGGCCTTCGCCTTGTCTGGATCGGCTTCTTTGCTGATTTTTGACGTGGCTTCGGCCATGGCCGCCGCGCGCTTTGGATCGGTCGCCTGAATGTATTTCTGAGCCAGCGCCATACTGGTCTCAAGCGTCGACATGCCGTTCTGCAAACCGGTCTGCATCGACCCCTTGTAGTCGATCCCGGCTTTTTCGTAGGCTTTGACCGTATCGGTCGAACCGATTTTGCCCATCCAGTTTTTCAGGTTGTTGGCCGCTTCGTCCGAACTGCCGGCCTGCTTCATCTGCACCTGCAACATGGCACCCAATTGGGTCACCGCATCCAAGCCGGTGATGCCGTTGCTGGCCATGTTCGCCAGCAGCTCGGGGAACCACTTGGCCATGTCGGCCGCTTCAAAGCTGCCCGCCTGCCCTTGGTAGGCAATCGCCTCCAGCGCCTGCTGCATCTGCTTGGGGTCGGTGATCTTGGCGTTCTGCCCCAGGGCGTTGATCATCTTCGCCGTGTCGACGCCGCTGGATCCCTGGCCCACGACAAACTTGGCCGCGACGGGCGCATATTCCAGCGCCTTGCTCAGATCCATACCGGCGCCGACCAACTGATTGACGACGTCGGCCACATCGTTGCGCGCCATGCCGGTATCGCGCGAAGTGTCGATGATCTTGCGCGACATCTCCTGCTCTTGCGGCTTGTTGGCAATGCCGGCCTTGATCGCGATGTCACGCACAATCGCGCCAAAGTCAGCGCTGACCTTGGTTGGTACCGCCATGGCACCGACACCGACCACCGCTGCACCGACAGCGCCCTTCATGCCTTTTACGCCTGAATCAATCTGCTGATGACCCTTGGCTTTCAGCTCGGTTTTTTTGGCCGTCTGCCCCATCGAGCGATAGGCTTTTTCCAGACGGCCGACCTCGATCCCCTGCTTTTTCAAGCTGTCGAGGTTCGAGTTCAAACGGTTGAGTAATTTGGACGCGCCGGCAGCGCCGGTGTCGTGAGCCTTTTTCCACTCTTCGCGCAGGCGGATGGTGTCGCCAATCGTGCGCTGCAGCACACGCGCTTTGTTGCCTTCTGCCTCGAGGCGCTTGATGCGCCCGGTCACGTCCTTGAACGCGGTGCCGACCGTGGAGCTGACGGCACCGCCGATCACCAGCCCGAGGGCGAGTTTGTTTGCCATGTCATGGCCCTCATGTGCCCAGCACTACCGGTGGCGGCTCAATCCGTGAGCCACCACACCATATCCGCGAACGGCATCGACTGGATCTCAGCAGCGGAAAATCCGGTTTCCGCCGCCAGACGTTTCGCCGCCGACTTGATAACGCTGGGGTTAAAGCCCGTCGTCGTTGTCCATGCGAAAATAGCCGGCCTGTAAGCGGTTAAAATCCACCAGCTTCAGCCCCTCCAGATCCGCCACAGGCGCACCGGACAACGCAGCAAACAACACCAGCTCGCGCTGCTCGTCGTCGCCACCCACTTCACGGTTGGCTGCACGCACATCGCCCACGGTCGGCGAACGCAAGGCCAGCTTGTCGACGGTCACGCCGTTGATTTCACTCGGGCACGACAGCGTTACCAGCACCTGGTCGGTGGTCAGCGACAACCACGCCGGCATCGAGTGCGAATAATCGGTTTTCGGTACCAGGTGCGAATACGCTGTTTGCACGCGGCGATAGTCGGTCAGCTTGAGGCCTTCCAGATCCTTCAGTCCGACCTCGGCGAGACCTGCGAACAGCATCAGTTCGCGCTGTTCATCATCGCCATTGGCAGCACGGTCAGCCGCGCGCACTTCACGCACGGTCGGGTTACGCAGTTTCAACGTCTCGACGTCGATGCTATTGGCTTGGCTTGGGCGGGTCAGCGTTACGACGGCACCGACAGCACTGAGCGACAGCCACGCCGGAAGGTTTTTAGCGATTGCTTGAGTCATCTGAATCTATTCCTTACAGGCCGAGCGCCTGGCGCACTTCGAGGAGTTGGTCTTTGCCGTCGATCACCTGAATGCCGGCGACCATGTCGATCTCGTACATCAGGCGCCCGTCGATTTCGAGCTTGTAGTACGTGACCGCAACGGCGTGTTTGATCTCGGCCGCATCACCGGCTTTCCAGTCCCCGAGATCCACCTCTTTGAGCCGGCCGCGCAGGGTGGCAACGACCGCTGTCACCGCACCCTTGTGGCCCTTGAAGGCACCACGGAACGTGGCGTTGAACGCCGTGCCATCTGCCAGACCGAAGTATTTCAGCGACTCGCGGCGCACGCCCTTGGTGACAAACGAGGCCTCCATTTTCTCCAGCCCCTGATCCATCTCGATGGGGCCGGCCATGCCGCCCCCGCGATACTCATCGGTCTTGGTGGTCAGCTTGGGCAGCGTCAGGCTGGGCACGTCGCCGGAGAAGTTCACGCCATCGACGAACAGGTTGGTGTTGTACAAAGTCTGAGGAATCATTGGCTACGCCCCCTTAGGCTGCTTCAAGCACTTCGGTCATCCACTGATCGGTGACTTCGAAAAGGAAATTCGGGTTTTCTGCCGGCGGCACGTCGGTGAAACGGATGCGCCAATACACCTTGCCCTGGGCAATCTGGCTGGCCGTGTTCAGTTCGGTGTCGGGGAACACTTCAAAGTTGATGATCGCGCCCTGGGCTTTCAGGTCGGCCATGAACGCGTTGAGACCGTTGGTGACATCGGTCACGTAGGTCTTGGTGATCGAGCGGTCGACCGCCCATTTGTGCCCGGCCTGCACCGCGTCCATGAGGATGAACAGCGTGCGAACACGGGTAACGAATGCCCACTTCGGATCGCTCGACAGCGTACGGTTGCCCCACAGGCGGTAACCGTCATCGCGAATGATCGTGGTGATATTGGCGTTGTTGAGCAGGTTGGCCCGGCAGGTCTCGTCGCCGTCCAGGTACTCGACCGCGCGACCGGTGCCGGTGATGCCGGTCAACTCCTTGTTCGATGGCGAGGCCCAGAAACCGTATTCAGCATCCGTCCAGGCGAACAGCCCCGCCGCCCAAGCCGAACCGGGTGCGTCAACGGTCTTGCTGGTGATGGTGTCCCAATACTTGACGCCTGGGTCGACCATGTACAGGTTGCGACTGCCGAAGTTCTCGGCGTAGGCCATGGCGGCCTCGTCGGTGGTACCAGGTCCGTCGATGATGCCGATGGCTCGAAGTTTCTGCGCCAAGCTATCGAGCGCCGTGGCCACCGCCTGAGTCGCGGTGTGACCCGGCGCGATCAATAATCGCGGTTGCGCATTGAACAGACTTTTGCCGTCGATCAGCGCCTGAAGGCCGGTGCGCTGGCCCGAGGCCAGGACGCCGCCGATGATCGCAGAGGTTTGCAGCGCCACGTCTTCCAGCTTGGGTACGCCGATTGCGACGATCACCGCCTTGGCTTTGACGTAGATGGCTTGACAGGCCTTGGTGATCGCCGAGTCGGGGCCGAATGCCGCAATGGCTTCGCGCTCGGTGGTGATCAACTTCAGTTCGCCGGCCTTGGCCGTGCCGCCGCCGAGGATGCCCGGGGTAAAGGTGCTGCACAGACCAATGATCGAAGACGACGGCAGCGAGATAGTGCGCGCCCCCGTCTTGATTTCGGTGGTCGTAACGCCGTGAAAGAAACTCATAAAGTCCAATCTCCAGAAACGGAAAAGCCCCGCATGAGCGAGGCTGTGAGGGTGTTGGGGTTACGCGTAACGGAATGAAAAACGCCCCGTCAGTGCGGAGCGTTTATTGCGGCAGCGTTGAGAGCCAGGGCGGTGCAGTCGGTCGGTGTTCGGCGAGCGGGAATCCCCCCGCTTCCGGCCAGTTGCGCAGTGCTCGACGATAAGCCTGTAGCTCAATGTATTGATCAGAAGTCAGCGTGGTCACAGAGCCGCTTTCAACTTCGTCGCGATGGCGGGCCACAACCCCATCAGAAGCGACAATCTGCGCATCGCGCCAGGCGCGCTCTGCGGTGGCCAACTCCTCATCGGTTGGCAGTTGCGCCGCAACCAACACCGGCAAACCATCATCCCCCCATTCAATGACCATTCCGGCCAACTGACCCGCCATTAACTCGGCGTGACGCTCGGCCGATATCTCCACCGCGTCGGCAGGAATAGCAGTGTTGATTACTCCATCGACGAACCCGCGAGCTGATTTTGAACTGAACATCATCCCCCCCTTAAAAGCCAATAGCGAAGTACTGAATGTTTTCTGACTTTCCGGCACCTGTGCTCCCGGTATAGCAATTTGCCCCCACCGAGTTCGTGGTAACAGCACCGAGAGTAGCCACGGAGTTAGTGCCAGAAGCAGTGATAAAAACCTTCAGGACTGCGTTCGGAAAAATGATCGGCAAAGTAAAAGTGCCTTGACCATTCGAACCTGTCACGCCCCCGCCCCACTGGATAATCAGTCCGCTCGGCAGCTTTTGATGGCCGCCAGTGAGCAGCAACGAGGTAAAGTCGGCACACTTTCGAAGCGCCGCGCTCCCGCCTACGAGCCTCCACGTACCAACCCCGTTCGACTCAAATACGGCCGAATCGCCCAACCCGAGAACGATGTAAGTTCCGCCTGCGTTGTTGTCGAGAATGTCGGCGCCTTGCCGCTGAACAATCCAAGTCGATACTGGGTTTGTCGCCAGAAAGTGAATCTGCGACCCACTTGGAGCGCTAGACGCGAGGGGCAGCGTAGTGGTGAATGGCGTAGCGCCAAGTCCGACAATAAGCTGACCAATTGCGTTCGCACCCAGGGTTGTCGATGAATTCACCGCCGTTTCTGAACGCAGATTTCCCTGCGCCCGCTGTACAAACTCAGTCGTAGAGAGCCTTAGCGAGCTGTCGAACTGAGGCGGAGTCAGGAAGTTCGGCCCACCCATAACCGCCGCGTAACGCAACGCGACCGTCCCGCCGATCAGCCGCCACTGGTCTTGCAATCGGATAAATTCAGCCGTATCGCCCAGCGCCATCAGAATCGACCCGGTGACACCCGACGAGGTGTACACCACGTCACCCACAGCCGCCGCAACACTCAAACCACCAGAGCCAGCACATACCACCGTAATAGTGGCGCCCTGCGCGACACCAACAGTCGGCGGCAACGTTGCAGTGAGTTGACCAACAGCTGAGAAACTGTGAACCCCACCAACGTGTGAAGACGCAAGGGCCAGGCTCGCGCTGTTCGTCGTAAACCCCGAATACTCAAGACCCATTCGTTTAACAAATTCGGCTGTAGCAATCGACTTGCTGTTGTCGAATTGCGCTGGTGTCGGCGCTGTCGGATTGCCGGAGAAGCTTGGCGAAAGCAAACGGGCAAAACCGTCCGTAATGTCTTTGAATGTCAGCGGCGTGGCCCCCACAACAATCACGCCATCTGTCACCAGTTGCCAAATCGTGTCGGCCTGCGTCGCGCCAACCTCAACCGCCATCGTCAGATTCGGCGTCACCTTCGCGTTGTCGTCCGCATCCTTGGCGCGCGCCCAGGCACCAGCCGCTACCACATACGGGCCATTGTCCTTGGCGGCCGTCTGATTCTTCACCAACACCCGGTCGCCGGCGTTCAGCGAAACGCCATCCACCACCTGCAAACCGGACAGAGCAATATTGGCCGTGGTCGCCGCACGAACTGACTGCTTGATATCCAGCTTGCTCAGCTCGTCCAGAATCTTCGCGTCGACGTATTCGCGAGTCGCCAGCACCACCGCCGGATCGATCTTGAGCGTGATATTGCCGGTGTTGCTGACCACAAAGTTCATGCGTACGACTTGTGTGCGGCCAGAGCCTTGCGACAGCAACGGCTTGAAGCTAGGTGCGCAGTTGGCCACCGCCACCAGATCTCCATCCGCGTCATAGAGGCCGATTTCGCGGAGCCACTTACCGCCCTCATCGGCGGGAATGATCTGCTCGGCGATGATCACCGCCGGATTGACCGGGTCAATCTTCAGTTGGTTGAGCGGCTTTCGGCGCCACTCATTGAGCAGCTTGGTTTGTATGGCCGACGGCACCGGATTGGGCGGATCTGCCAGCCCGTTCGGGTTGGCATCCCCCACGCCCATTTCGGTAAGTTTCCAGGGAATGCCGAGCGCGTCGGCGTTCGCCTGCTTGGCCATCCCCACGTTCGTGAGGATCGCGAAAAACTGCGAGTTCGCATCAATCATAATAAACGTCCAGGGTGTCTATGGTGTGTTCACGGCCGACCACGCCAAAGGTGCCAGTGACCTCAATGTCACGCATGACGGGTGGGTAAACGTCGATTTCGTCGCCGTCGTAAAGGGACACGGCAATGTCCAGATTCCCTTGGGTCTCCAAGCTGATGGCCAGCCCGGTCAGTTGCCGTGTGACGGGTTTGGCATCGTCAATCAGGCGTTCCAGTTCCTGATACATCTCCTCGGTGATACCCGTGTCGAGAACGCCAACCTTCAGCGCGAAGGTCCCGGGCACGCCCTCGGGCACCGTCTGGAACCACTCAACGATCTCGATCAGGTAGCCCAGCGGCTCAACCACTCGGCGCAAGGCGCCGATGGTGCCCTTGTGTTTGTGGATGTAGTACGACGCCTTGATGGCCGCGCGCTTGGTAGCTTCGCTCCACCGGTAATCCCAGCGATCCACCGACCACGCCCATGCCAGGTGCGGCAGTAAATGCACCGGGCAGGTATCAGCGTTGTAGAGGTCGCGTAGAGGGACAATCGTCTTTTCGAAGAACGCGGCCTCCATGGCCCGTTCCAGTTGCGTACTGTTGAGCGGCAGTAGACTTTTCATATCAGCCCGCCAGCCTCACGTTGTACCGCGTACAGAACGCCGCTTGTGCCTTGGACGGGGCCAGATCCTGCCACCCGACCAGCTCAACCCGGGCAACGCCAGCAACGTGCAACTGAGCGTCGACAGCGGAGCGGGCGACCTCGACGCCCAGCCGCTTGCGTGGATTGATCCAGGCAGCCAAGCGGCTCTTCGCCTCGGCCAAACTGGCGTCCGCTTCGGGGCCGGCGCCGGCCATGTGCAAGATGGCGTCAATCTCGTAGCGGATCACCTGCGCGCTCTGCACGGTCACTCGATCAGCGACCGGGCGAACATCATCGTCATTCAACGCAGCGGCCACCGTCGCCAACAACTCCGGCGACGCTTCGCCTTCCCCGTCCAACCCCAGCACCGTGACCGTTACGTAGCAAGGCGCCGGGCTTTCGGCCGTGGCATCTGCCACCAACCCCGAGGCATTGCGTGCATGCAGGATGTAGCTGTTACGCGGGCCGGCTGTGGTCAAGCCCTCATAGGCCAACTGGATGCGCTCGCGAAACGGATCGTCGTCTTCCATGACCTTGGGCACCGGCGGCACCGCCAGCAGATCCGCGGCCTGAATGACCAGGCGCGCCAGATTGACGTTGGCCCCCAAGTGATCGAGGTCGCCGCGAATGGCGTGTGCCAGCAGCAGTGCCTTGCCGGCATCATTGACTCGGGCGCGATTGCCGACCATGTTGTAAGCCCCGACCTCAAGCACTTTGACCACTGGATCGCTTTCCAGCGCGGCCGTCCAGTTGCCGCCCATGTACCCGCGAAACACGCTCAGTCCGTCCTGATAAACCTCTTCGAAGTCCAGAGGCTCCAGCACGGTCGGCGCCGGCAGCGACGACAGATCTACGGTACTCATGCGGCCACCTCCAACGTGACGCTGTCGCCCAGGTACTTCCCGACGATTTGCAAATTGATTTGCCCGCCAATGACGGAAATGACGCGCACCTGATCCAACTTCAAACGCGGTTCCCAGCGCCCCAGAGCACGGGCAACCTCAGCCTGTACGGCGCTTTTCCAGCCTTCGTTGATGGGTAAATCGACAAACCGCCGTAGCTTGCTGCCGTATTCCATACGGTGCCGGCGACTGCCCAGCGGCGTGCTCAAGATGTCGGCAATGGATTGCCGCAGATGCTCGATGCCGGATATGGGTAGGCCGGTGTGGCGATCCATTCCGATCATCGATGTCACTCCTTGAACGGCTCGTATTCTTCGCTGGCTTTCAGGAACTTGACCGCTTCGATGTCGGAGGTCGGCACCACAACCGTCGCCTTGTCGACCGGATAGGAACGGTCAGTACCGGGCACGATCAACAGTCGCGACGTGTAGAGCTTGTCGCGGAATTTCAAGAACTCAGGCGATGAGTAAGTAGAGGATGACAATGCAGGTTCCGAGGACGTTTGCACCTCAGTTGAGGTCGTATCGATCTTGGCCATGTATTTCTCCAGGCATGAAAAAGCCCGCACTGGGCGGGCTGTCGTGAATGAATTAATGCGTGTGGTGGTTGCTGTTGCCGGTGGCGTCGATGATTGACCCGGCGCTGGTGATGCCCTTGGTGACGTGCAACGCACCTTCGATCATCACCGCCGCTTTCAGGTTGATGTTGCCGGTAGTCACGCTCACGGCGCTATCGGTTACAACCGCTTCCGTGCTGGCCACTTTGATGGTGACCGTACCGCTCGGCAGAGTGATGCTGTAGCTCTTGGCCTGCCAGTCGTAGATCAGCGAGCCGCCATCATCGAAGCGCCAGACCTCGACATGGTCGCGGTTGTCTGGTGGGGGACCTGAATTGCCATACAGGCCAGGGACAAACGTGCCTTGCGACACCTCGCCGCTGGGACTGATCAAACTGCCCTGCTCACCCAAAGACGGTGCACGCCAATGCCTGGCCTTGCCCGCAGCGATGCTGTGCCACCGCACCCAAGCGCTGACCCATTCACTGCCGTCCGAGACGCGACATACCGGCGGCGAAGCGGACAGATCCACCGCGACCACGTAGCAAGCCTTTACCGCCCCCGCGATCATGCGGTCATGCTGGGCGCTTGCGTAACTCATGGACCCTGCTCCGGACCGACAGTCACCTCAACGTTGTAGTCATTCAAACGCAGCTCACCCGGCAGATCATCTGGCCACGGCCACTCCTCAAGTCCGAGATAGACCTGCTGAGTCCACTCCACCAGCCACACGGTGTATCCATCCAGGTGCGGCTGGGTCCAGTCCTGCAGCGATTGCACAAACTCGGCGGGTTCAACTGCTAACCCCCAGGTTTGCGCACGTAACAGCACCGCCAACTGCGTCGCTAGTTGCACGGCCTGTTGATGATGGTGCGGCTTGATGGGGTCGACGATGATGCGAGCCTCAAACTTGAAGATCAGCGAAGTTTCGCCGGTGCCGATATCGGTACCCGGCTCGATCTCCGCCACCTCAAGAAACACCGCTGGCAGCAACACACGATCAGCAACGTTCGGCCAGGCCGCGACTGTATGCACGCCGGGAAGGTTAGCGCGCAGATGCTGTTCTACCACCCGATAAAGCTGGTCCAGGCTGAAGGGTTCGTCAGACATTGCCGATCCTCTTGAGGTATTTCTGCAGCTCAAAGTTGAGTTCCTGCTTGAGGATCTCCAGCAGGCGTTCATCCGCTTTTTTTACCCAGCTTTCGAAGTGCGGCCGGGCTTGCTCCAGCGATACCTTGGCCTTGGCCAGCGGAAAACGACTGCCGTTTTCGGCGACCCAGCCCGAACTCGGCCCGCGACCAGGTGACACCGTGCTGTCGGGGTAGTCGTCCGCGTTGAAATGCTTGCTGGCCGTGCGGATCCAGATGTCGGGCTTGTTGCCGTAGACCTTCTTGAGAAAGGCACCCTGATAACGCCGCCCCGCCACCGACACTCCGCTGCCGGTTTGCCGCGCCCGACCGATCCGGCTGGACTCGATGGCGTTCAAACCGAACCACAGTTTGCCGCTCGCGGCCCCGCCGGAAACCGGGTAGCTGCGCAACCGCTGACGGACCGCCGCAACAGCGATGCGCTCTGACCGGCTAACGGCTCGGGCAATGTGCGTGCGCAACCAGCCCAACGTCTTGTTGATCGCGCGCCGATGCGCCGCCGCAGCTGCTTTCGGCACCAACTGGGCAAAGTCCTGGAACGCCTGAAAGTCTGCGGCCGAGGACTGGATGGAGATCATCCCGCCCCCGGCCGAGGGTTTGAAATAGCTGCCGACACTCATGGGCGCAACCTCAGAATCAGGGCAACCAGGCCGTCGCCGCTCGGTTCGAGCTGAATCAGGTCATAGTCACCGCCGCCGTCCAAGGCAGGCAAGTCAACGCTGACCAGCATGCCCTGCTCCAGACCTTGCGAATCGCTGACGCGAATCTCGAAGCGCGGCTCGCGCAACCCGGTGTTGAGCTTGCCGAGCTTGGGTTGCAGCCAGGGCGCGGCGAACATGCCGAACACTGGCTCCTCGCGACCCTCTATCCGCGCCGTATCGCCCAGCGTTTCGAACACCACCGCGTCGACCTCGGCGATCAGATCGCGAAAGCCCACGGTCAGAGTTCCAACAGGATCTGGGCCAGTGGCCGAGTGCACAGGTGCAACGGGTTAGATTGCGCTTCGCCGGCCATGCCTTTGTTGAACGGCATCGGTTCGATCTTGCTGTAGTACGGCACGCCTTCGGTGTTGACCGTTTCCATATAGTCAGCCGGTGCAAACACTGAGATGTAGAGGTCTGGTACGCCTTCGGGAATCAGCAGTGCTTTATCGTCGTGGACGAACGACACACCAGCGATCTTGCCGCGATAACGCTCCCAGACAATGCCGCCGAATTCGAAGCTTTCACGGGCATCACCGCGCAACGCTGCGGCTTGCTGGGTGTTGAGGAAAGTCTCCTTCACCTTTACGTTTGTCAGGAGCAGATTCCAGAAATTCTTACCGCAGAACGCTCTGGAACCACTGCTGGTGATGCTGCCTAGTTGTTCTTCTTGCAGATCCAGCGCTTCACCGCACTTAACGCGAAATTCCGTGTCAGGATTGTTAAGTCCCATGGACATTTTTTTGCGGGTCACACCGAACGTTTTGTAAATGTCGAGCAACACGGTTTTGCCATCCGCGTCCAGGATCTGGCCGTTCAGCGCACCCATGCGCTGGAATTCGTGCGTAGCATCGAGCTGTCGACGAGCTTTACCCAAACGCTTGTTGACCACGTCCTGCACGGCTTGCAGCTCCGAACGGGTGCCAAAGGCGCGAATGCCTTGGATCTCATCGGCCTTGATGGCGAAGCGCTGCGGCAGGTGCACGGTGTTAAACGGGATCAGGTTGCGCTTGCTGCCACCGACGACCAATCCTGATGTACCACGCTCACCGGCTGGTACCAGGGCGAGGGTGTCGCCGTCCTTTTCGATCTGGACCGTCAGGGTGGTGATGCCCTCCTCCTGAAACAGACCGAGGCTGCTGATGCGACCCGGGAGGTATTCCCGTTCGTTGATGGCGGCGGTCAGCGAAGAGACCGAAAAAGCATCGTCGTTAAAGATTTCAATGTCAGCCATGAAGCTATCTCCAGAAAACAAAAAACCCGCACAGGGCGGGCTGGATAATTGATGACGATCGCCTTTAGCGGACGATCAGGAAGTGGGTAGCCAGCGCTTTTTCGGCTGCCGGATCCAGGCCGGTCAGGTGCGCTTCGCTGACTTCGGCCAGCCGCACCACAGCACGACCGCGCCGAACCACGTCCGATTCACCCAACGGACCGTAGAGAATGGCGATAGCGTTTTCGCTGCCGTCTTCGGCCGTTGGGTTGTACGGGGCGAATTCGCCGGTCAGGCTAACTAAACCGAGGATCTGCCCCGGCTCTAATGCAGGGCCGGCAGCGACATTGATTGCCTCGCGGGAAATGGTGCCAGCCGCTTCGGACAGGAGAAATTCACCTGCATGCATCGGCTCTCGTTGGATCGTCATCGTCTTGCTCCTGTAGCGGAATGGGATTTACCTGTGTGGGCAGCTTGGCGGGCCGACCAGATAGATGGCTGATCAATTTTCTTGGCTTGCACCTTAGGTGCCGGGTCATCGTCGAGTGGCAGGCTGTTGTCGATTTCAAAGCCTTTGCCGCTGGTAACGATCTTGTCGAACAGCCGCGCCCGGACCGCCGCCGCATCCAGACCTGCCGCGACATACTCGGCGCTGAATTCCGGTAGACGCGCGGCGACGCAAAGGTCGTTCACCGCCTTGGCACGTGCCAAGCCGGCGAGAACGATTTCTTCGCTTTCGAGCTGAGTGGAATTCAGCAACGGTTCGACCAGGTTGCTGATGCCCGCCGCCGTGCAGCGCTGAGTGATCATCAACGCCAACTTGGCCGAGTCGACTACAGGCGGCACCAGCGGCGGATCGACAGGTTCAAGTTCGGGATCCGGTTCTGGTGGCTCTTCGAGCTGGGCCAGCAATTCAGCCGGGGCGTTCTGGAATCGTTGCAACACCGCGCCTTGACCGAGACACGCTTTGACCTTGACGCCGTCGCCGACTTCATCGGCTAGCCCCAATGCCACCGCTTCGTTGGCGGTCAGCCAGGTTTCGGCCGCCACCAAACGCCGTAGCTCCACCTCATCGATGTCGGGCGCTTTGGCCTTGTACGCGGCAATGATGGCTTCCATGGTCTGGTCGAGGACGTCGGCGACCTTGCGGAAGTCTTCCGCATCACCGGCGGCGTAGGTCCATGGGTTGTGGATCATCAACATCGCGTTGGAAGCGATCACCACCCGGTGCGCACCGCACACGGCGACACTGGCGGCACTGGCCGCGAGCGCATCGATCCGCCCGGTGCACCGCTCGCCCAGACGCGACAGCGCGTTGTGCATGGCCAGACCGTCGAACAGATCACCACCGATACTGTTGAACGCGGCGACCACCGGTGACACACCGTCGTCCATGGCGCGGAGATCCTGCACGAACTGATTGGCAGTGATGCCCCACGCGCCGATCTCGCCATAGACGAAAACCTCGATCACTCGCTCGGTGGCCTCTCCGCTGGCCAGCAGGGCGTACCAGGTCTTGTCCTGAACCTCGACGCGCTTGCCTGCACGGTTGTAAATGCGCGGTTTCGCGGTTTTGCTCATGTTTGCTCCTTGTCGTCGGTGTCTTCGACGGCATCAAGGGTGTTGTAGTTGAGGCCCAATGCGGTGGCGCGCGCCAGATCGGCAGCGTTTTCCAGATCGACCGTTTCGGCGTCGTAGCCGGTGCGCAAGACCATCTCGCTGCGCGACGAAAACCCGGCCTGCACTTCCATCCGCCGCGCCTGCACGTCCTGCACCGGCTGGATGTAGGCCCAGCCTTGTGGCACCCAGCGAGTGCGCAGGTACTGGCGGCGCTTCTGTGCGTAATCGTCCAGCACCAGGACACCAGAAAGCACAGCCATATCCATCCACGCTGCCCGTACTGGGCGGCAGAGTTGATGGACGTACACGCTGAACTGCAGTTGTTCCAGGCGGCGGCGAAACTCGTTGAGTACCACCCGCAGTGCTCGGTCGTTGATGCCGCGCATGTCGCCGGTGAGGATCTCGTAAGGCGTACCCGACCCCGCTGCTGCAGCCATCAGTTGCTGCCGCATGAAGTCCGGATAGTTGTTGCCGGCGTCTGGCGGTTTGGAGAACTCCACCTCCTCACCTGCCCCCAGTTCCTGCATGGTGCCGGGTTCGAGCGCGACCATCGGGGTGAAGCCATCGCGGTCCAGATCCAGCAATTGGCCGGTGACCGGATCGCGTGGAGCCGGACCCGATTCCGGCGCCGGACGCTTGATGAAACCGGCAAACAGGTTGGCCACTTCCTGCCGGAACAGCACCGCGTCGTCGTAATTGTCCAGACTGCGCAGGCGTTTGAGCACCGGCGATAATCGCGGCACACCGCGCAACTGACCAGGCTCCACCGGTTCAAAAATGTGCAGTACCTGTGCGTCCGGGACTCGGACCAGCTGGTTGTAGCCGGCGTTCAGCGAGGCTGCATCGCGCGGATGCGACAAGTACATCCAGTACGCCACCCGCTTGCCGCCCGGGGTGAACTCGATGCCGGCGCGGATGACGTTGCCGTTTTTGGTGGTCTCGAATTTGTCGTGCGGCACAAATTCCGGTGCGAGGATCTGCAGCTGCAGCGGTACCGCCAGACCCTCATCCAGACTGCGAGGACGCAACCGGACGAAGCATTCGCCCGAGGTTTCAACCGTGCGCGCCACCAGCGCCTGCTGGCCGTAGAAGTCGGTGCGATCATCCGCATCCGCCTCATCGACCCAATCGCCCCACAGCTCCTGCAGCAGCTTGCGCAAAGCATCATCGTCGGTTGTTGGCCGAGGGGTGATGCCCGTGCCGATCAGGTTGCTGACACGCTTGTCGATGACGTTGAAGGCATACGGGTCATTGCGAACCGCTGCCCGGGAGCGCGACCGCAAATTGCGCAGTGCCGGGGTGTTGATGCTGTTGATCCCGTTGTCGGGAGCATCCCAGCCAGCGGATCGGCGGCCCTCACCTGCGCCTTCGTAACTGGCCTTGATGTTGGACGGCAGCACAAATCCGTTACGGGTCAGCGTCGGAAAATAGCGGGCCATCAGACCCCCTTCCCTGCGTGATACAGCCGGACCACGCGCGAACGTGGCCCGGCGGCGCTGGCCAGCGACGAGCGTATTTCTTCGCGCGCCTTGAGCAGCTCATCGACTGTGCGGTATTCCACGGTACGGTCGGTGTAGCGCACAGTTTTTTCACCGCGAGCAATGGCCGCCTCAACCGCGTCGAGGTGCTTTTTCGTAAAGGACATATCAGCGTCTCTTCAGATAGCCGCTGGCTGAGCTGCGGCGTTGAGGGGGGGCTGCCGGTCGCGATTGTGTAACCGGCGCAGCGGGTGGTGGTACGGGTTGAGCCTGGCGTACAGCCTCGGGCGCCGGTGTTTGCTCAGCATCAAGTCGCTCGCCCTGAACAGGCTTGATGCTCAAGGCGTCATCGAACAAACCGGACTGGGCCAGGGCTTGTCGCACCCTGTCCCAATCGTGTTCCTGGTAGCGGTTGATGCCGAGGTAATGCGCCATCGCGAGGCAGTACACCATCAGGTCAAGCGCTTCGTTGCGCTCAGCCTTGCCCTTCACCCATTCGATGCGCTTGTGACCGCGCACGTACCGCACGACTTTGCGTTCGGCGACGCACTGAGCGAAGAACTCGTCCGGCAGGTCGTTGGCAAAGTGCAGCGAACCCGGACCGTCCGGGAATGGGTAGCGGTTGTAGATCCAGTCTTTGGCGGTGTCGGTACCGACGAACCACAACTCGGCACCGTTGCGTTCGGTCTGACCCTTCCACGTCACGTCAACCATGGACGGGCGCTGTGCAATCACCGGCCGGCCTGGCTTGCTCGCGCCTTTGATGGCGAAGATATTGCGCCAGCGACGAACGCGGCAGAACTGGTAGACCTCATCTGTGTGGTGACCACCGGAGTCGACACCCACGGCGAGAATCGCCAGACCCACACCACAAGGATGCCGGTAACGAGCTTTGAGTTTCTCGTCCAGCACCGCCCAGGTGCGTTCGTCTGCTGGGTCACCCCAGATGATCTGATGGTCAACAACCCAACGTTCCATGCCGACGCCGAAGCCCATTACCATCAACTCCAGACGGTTAGCCTGGACGTCAACGGCGCCGGTCAGCATCAGCACACCGACCGGCATCGCGCCGAGGGTGTAGTTCTCAAGCCGCGCCCGAGCGATCAGCACCTCAGCCTTGGTCTGTTCGAGCGCACTGTCCCAGACCTTAGCGAGACGTGTGTTGTAGAACACCTGCATCAGGCTCGTATCACCTTGAGCCTGGGCTTTTTTGGCGTCTTCAAACTCGATGGCAAGCGATCCCCAGTCCATCCAGCCGGTTGGGGAGTACAGCGCGTTGAGATGAAAGCCAACGGTTTTCCCGTCGCCACCCGCATGAGCGCGCCACTCGCCTCGGGCGAGCATGTCGCTCTTGTAATGTTCTTCGATCAGCACGTCGCACTCAGGGGCTGCGCACTCGTAATGCACGGTGCTGAAGTCCTTGCTGTAATGCAGTCGCTCCCATTCCAACACTTGCATATGGCCGCAGGTGGGGCACGGTACGTAGTAATGCCGCTGGTCGCTGGACTCGAACAGATCCGCAATCCGCGAAGCGCCCTTGATCGTTGGCGAGCTGGAAAAATAGATCTTGGCGTTACGGCCGAAGTTGGTCGCTCGTGTCTCCGCCAATCGGATGGGATCACCTTCCTGGCCGACGTCATTCTCCCAACGGTCAACCTCATCGCCGTAGATGTAACGTGCAGACAGTTCAGACAAGTTGGCCGCCGAACCGGCGGTGGTGACGTAGAGCGAACCGCCCTCGAATTCCTTGGTGTCCATCGTGTTACGCGCATCCCGCGAACGGGTGGCAGCGACTCGCTCGCGCAGCACTGGTGTGGCCTTGATGGTTTTGCTGATTCGCCCCGAGACCCGCTTGGCCAGGCCCAGGCTCGGCAGCAGCGCGAGGATGTTTGACGGCGCCATGTGGATCAGGCCGCCCATCCAGTTCAGAGCGATCTGGGTTTTCATCAACTGCGAGGCCACCATGGTGACCACGCGCCTGCAGGGGTGAGCCGGCGACAGGCAACGCATTGGCTCGCGGGCATAAGGTGTCCGTGAGGTGCGGTACTGGCCGGGCTCGGGGGCACCGGTGTCTCGCGGGATCCGCATGTACTCGTCGGCCCATTGATCGATCCAAAGATCTGGGTCGGGGCGCAGTCCACGGAAATAAGCCTCACGGTACACCTCTGCACCGTCAGGAAATTCCGTGTGCATGGGTTCAGTCCGTTGTCATGGCGTGTTCAAGGTCTGCTGAAGAGAGGCGCTCGGCCTCCTCCAGCGTTCGACGGAAGGTGGCCGTCAGGTGTTTTTCGATCAGCCAGGGATCGGTCATCGCCGCGAGGTCGTGGGACAGTTGCGGCAACGGACCGAACAACTGATCGCGCAGCAATCGGCCGGCGTTGTAGGCACCGGTTTCGACGGCTTCTTTGGAGACCAGTGAGCCCTGGGCTTTGCCCAGCTCGATCTCGGCCAGCTTTGCCATGTTGTGCTCGCGCAGGGCACGGGCTTTCTGGAAGTCGGGAAGCTTGCCATCGCCGGTGATCACCTGCGGCGGCGCAGCCGTGGAAGTCGGTTCGACCGACGTGGACAGTTGGCTGTAAACGTCGCGCTGAATCCGGTCATGCTGGTGACGCTCGGCGACGGCGGCCTTGCTTGGGTCAGCGGTGTCGAGAATCAGCGCTTCGGTGGCATGCACATCAACCTGTTTGCCGTTGGGCGATAGCACCAAACGGTTGTTGTCTTTCAGCCAGGTGATGTAACTCGGCGACCTGCCGAGCCGGGCCGCGAAGGCGCTCTTCGACAGGTAGGTTGGTTCTGTCATGAGTCCTCCTTTTTCAACGTATTTCAATGAATCCTTTCAAGATTTCAATGATTGAAATTTCAGTAAGCTGGGGAACCTGCGGCTAACAGTTTCCCGCGGGTTTCCGACCCCGTACCCTCCGAATAACCCCAGGGTCCCCGGCGGTTTCAGGCTGGTCCGCCGCCATTCGGCGGGACATCGCACACGCCAAGCCGCTTGGCAGCCCAGCGTTCGTACAAGCCAATGGCAACATCTGCACCGGCCATTGCCGTGAGACAGCCCAAGGCGCCAGCCGTCCAGAGCGACATGCCCGCCGCGATCATCAGCATCATTGCCGATACTCCGCAGACAATGCAGGCACCGGATCGAAGCGCAAGCCGACGCATTAACGCCCAGCCCCGGGCACCATCCTTGTCTGCTCGCCACATCTCACCGGATACCCCGCCGACCAGAGCCAGGACGATCACCAACCAGATCGGCATTTCTGCCAGCGCTTGCTGCTCATTTGTCATGTTGTGCCTCAAGTGAAGGAGCATGCCGAACACAAAAAAGAAAACCCCGCCGAAGGGCAGGGTTTTCAATGTCGCGGCATACGCCAGGACGAAGTGCACAGCACGTGCTCGGGGAAGCGCCAAGGCGCAGAATCCATATCGTGGGGACTTTTTACCCCCTGAGTACGGAACCGAAAAGGGGGCATTTTCGGTTATCCAACTTGACGCAACTTTGACGCAACTTTGAGGAGACTTTGAGGCAAAGCGCCCCGACCAACGGTAAGCCACTTTCTTGCGTTCTTGCGCTCGGCCAGCACCTCAAAGAGTCGCACATGCAGGCGGTGTACAAGATCGTAGTAGGTTTGCTTCGCCTTTGAGACGTAGCCCAGTTCGTGCATCTGCGCTGCCCATGTTGGTGCAGGGTCAAAGCCATAACGCATAACCGCCAACTGTTGCAGCCTTTCACCCCGACCATCTTGCCGGGCTATCTCGGAAAGGGCGGCACCAACTTCCTGCGCAATTGCATCTGGTCCCGCACCACCGCCGAGAAGGATCCGAGAACCGGGTGTGCCTCGCGGCGCGCAACCGCCCCACTCCATGATCGTCGCCATAGGGCTACCCATGCCTCCGGCTTCACCGCCGTGTCGGCATTGCTCGCCCCAATGTTTCAGCAATAACTCCATCGCCTCAATCATTGCCCTGCCCCCGTAAAACCCAACCCGACACAGAAATACCCCAACCCGACACAAACCCAACACACATTAATCCCTTTAAATTCAATGCTTCAATCAAACTTGAGTTGAGTGTGTTGGGTTTGTTGGGTTTATCAGTCTTCGCATAAGAAAAAATTCCTTCCGTTGAATTCGTTGCAAAGAACGTCATGCATGCGCGTGCGCGACACAAAACCCAACACACCCCACACAACACCCGCGAAGGCATGTAATTCGGGCACTCAAATTGTGTGGGGTATTCAAAATCAACCCGACACACACTCAACACACCCAGCACACTTTTGAAAATAGTCATGCTGCAAGCGCCTTGATGTGATCCCAGCTGTCCACGTGCCAGCCCGCCAGCTTGGCCTTCGCCCGCCAGTTCTCCACCTGCTTGCCCAGCTCTGCCGCCTTGAGTGATGGGGGCGGGGAAGCATCCAGATCCACAGGAAAGAAAAACGCGCCGAAGCGACGGTTATTGCCGTCAGTCCAGGGTATCGCCCGCGTTTTATCCACCTCAGAACTGATGAATAGAGAGAACTTGGTCTGACTCATCACGTGCTCTTTGTTGCGCTGACACCATTCGAGAAATAACGAATAGAGGTCGGTCGATAGACACGGTCCCCAAAGCCCATGCCCCAGCTCGCTGTACTTCCACAGATGCAAGAATGTTTGCCAGCCGGCCCGACTCAAGGCCACCAAACGCTCACGCGCCTCGGTCGATGGCGGCCGCGTGCGCTGGTTGAAGTCCCCTAGATCGACCGACAGTAACCAACCGTAGAGCGCCGCCACCCCACCCTGCTCCAGTTCACGACCAATCGCCTTTTGCCTTGCGACTGGCAGGGTCTCCATAGGCCACATCACCAGCATTCGTCGATCACTGTCGCTGATTGGCCACGGAAGAATCTCGTTGCTGAGAAATACCGCATTCATATGGTTGGCTTCTTCCCAGCCATTAATGAACTTCGACTCCATCCGCACCGTTTTACCAGTGATCAAGTGCTTAATCTTGCCCACCTGGTTGTAACGCTGATCGCGACTGACCACCTCTTCGAAGACGGACCACAATTTGCGGCTTTGCCACGCGTTGAAACTGCTTTCCAATTGCGTCTGACCAACAGTCGCCGCGTATTGGCCGTAAAGCATGCCGAGTGCGTCAGCGAACAAAAGGCTCTTGCCCGAACCTTCCATAATCGAATGCATTAACACAGCGGTATCCATCTTGGCGCCCAAGTGCTGCAGCGGATACGCCAGCCAGCGAGTTAACCAATCGGTTGCCGCCTCATCATGGTTACAAAGAAATGAGATCAGCCAACGCAGGTTGGCACACGCTGCATCATCCCTGACTGGCTCAAGCGGCAACCCGTCAAAGGTATTGATGTACACCGCAGGATCCTTCGTCATGGTCGGATCAAACACGATGTGCTCAACATCGACGGTGCGGCGCTCGCTGCTGTTCAACCACAACGGATAAGTATCTCCCAGAGCCATCTTGACCGCGCCCTCGGCTATGCGCCGCTTCTTTTCGCGATCCCAAACGTCTTTGGTGCCATCGATGTAAACGTAGCGATCAGTTGGAGACATCCCGAATGCGCCGCCCTTCTTCCCGGCCATGCGGCGCGCCTGCTCGATGTCGCGAACATGGTCGTCAGAAATCAGCCTCTTTCCGGTGTGGTCCAACCAGGCTTTAGCTAGAGGCTTGCCCACGCGAGCTTCGAAAGCGGACTTCTTCATTCCCTTCGATTGGTCGCAGTCCCACACGTGCGTGGTGCCCTCGACCAACGCAAAACGACGCAGAATGTGATCCAACGTTATGACCTCCCCCGCCCCCCCGTCAGGAGCAGGAGCGGCCTCGCTGGACGGGCATGTTTCGTCGGAGATCGGCCCGCTCATTTCACCGGATGGGGTGGGGGGAAGATCATTCGGATCTGGACGGGCGGCGTATTGCATGCCCAACATTCGCGCAGCATCCTTCACAGCCTTCGACTGGTCGCCACCGTGCTCGAGTAAGCAGAACACTTCAAAGGCGTCGTTCTGATGCCCGTTCGCGAGAGGGTCAGCACCGTGGTGCGAATAAACCTTGTCCTCACTGATCGTCACCCCTGGCAGACCGGTGCTGCTTTGAGGGTACAGCCACTTATTGCCTCGCTTGATGTATCCATGGGCACGAAGAAGCTCCGCAACATCGTGACAACGGTTGAATTCATCAATTACCGAGGGCTGTTTGCCGCCACCGAGTGCAGGACGCTTTTGGGCTTTGACCGGTGGCTTTGGTGGCGCAACCGCCCATGGACACGCAGCTTCAGCATCTCGCTTAAAAAACTCCCAATTCTGCCAAATGGTAAGCAGCTCGTTGGTCAGCGTCGGCAGCCCGTCAGTAGCACTTGGAGCAGTTTTCCAGATGTAAGGTTTGCCGGTACCGGGATGAATTGATGGTGGAAATACGTCTTGCACCAATCCCGCACGTAGTTCAAAGACCGTGAAGCGTTTGAACGGCTCGGCTTCGGTTCGTGCAGCAGCTTCTGCGGCAAGATCACCCTGCTCTTTCGCAACCTTAGCCGTGTCCATCAACCCTTTGAAAATCGAACCGTCCGGGTCTTTTTCATTCGGCCATGAAAGTGAATGACGCGTGAGTTCGATGCCTTCCGGCACCTTGAACACCACCCGGAATCGCAGCGGATTCCCGACGATAGTCGGGAACACTACTGCCATCGCATCAAGGTCAAGGCCCAACAGTTCATACAGAACATGTCGCGTCCATTGAACGTCATCAACATCCAGTGAACAAACGCGGCTCGGCCCCAGCACGACGCCAAGGTTGTGATTTGGGTTTCGTTGCCAGAACGCCTCGGCCGTGTCGGCGTCGGTGATATAGCCTCCGGGCTTATTCCACCCTAGGCCTTTCGGAGCCTTTTCACCTGGATCAATCGATACGAGTGCCAAGTCAAAAGTACTGATGTAACGCTTTGCCCATGTAGCGATGGCTGTTCCTTTGCCCGATTCACTCATCGCCGGGCCTCCCGCAACTCCTGACAAGAGACGCAGGTCTCGCAACCTTCAACCTTCTGCTGTCGAAGCAACGGGATTGGTTCGTCGCAGTCGTCACAGAACTGCGCGCTAACGCGGCTCGATGGCACGCGGCGACTGCGATGAATAGCAACATCAAGCAGGTATTGCGCCTGCTCGTTTGCGCGGTCGATATCATCAGCCATTGATGCGATCCTCCATCGCCTGACGAGCGCCCGCCATGATTCCAAGGACTTCGCGGATCACATCCATTCCGTGCTTTTCGAGATCCACGACTTCATGAAGCTCCCAGACGTTGTCCGCCGCGCCGTCGTGCATCTTCGCCACGAATTCACCGGTTTCCCCGAGTAGCTTCCCAACCGCTTTCAAGGCATCACGGGTCGCCGGTACGGCCACGGGCCGGTACCAAACCGCACCTGCTGGACGCATCAATGCGTCCAGCAAGCGTGAATCAGCGGTTAGCCTGATCACTTCCTCAAGCTCATCTGGATTCAGCCACCGGCGTTCTTCATCGAGCTTGAGTTTTTTCTGGAGGGTGTCGTTGTCCAACACCATTTCAAAGGCAAGGGCGGTAATTCCGCCCTTATAGTCACGACCAGCGCGATAAATCGCTTGGCGTAGTGGCAGGACCGGACCAGCGTCCGGCAAAAGATCTGTGCGACTCATAACCGTAAATCCCCTGTTTACGGTGTAGCCATAGCCCAGGGCAAACCCTATCCTATGACCACGACCGATGTGCATGTGCTGTGTATCGTCGTAGTCGGGCTGGGGGATTCTTTGGTGAGAGGCCCCAGCTCGACACCTTTTAAGCGGCCCTGACCTTGCGGCGCGATCCGATTAGACGAATCTCTACCGCTGTACAGGCCCCCTTCTCATCAACCCGAACTCGAATATCTCGAGCTGAGTTGAGCATTTGAGAGACAGCGCTTTGCGATACCCCAATCAGTAAAGCAAGCTCTGGTTGAGTCTTACCCTCGGCGAAATCTCCCAAGGGAATTCCTATTTCGTTTGCCATCCACGTTTCCTCGAATGGGCGTTGCGGCATGAATATTAGTGTTACTTCTTTTAAACAGCAAGAGAAAAAGACGTGCAGCTGTTTTGATAAAATAAGTCTTCCTTATAAATTGGGATGCATGATTACCTCGATATCCTTCTCTGCCGACGACGAGACCCGAAAAGCCGAAGCCATGCGCTTGAAGGCTATTTATCAGGACCGCAAACGGCATGACCCCTCCCTTACCCAGGACAAAATCGCCGATCTGTGCGAATGGGCTGGGCAAAGCGTTGTCAGCCAATACTTAAATGGCCGAATCCCTCTCAATATCGGAGCGCTGATCAAATTTTCGAATGTCTTGGGCTTTTCGCTTGAAGAGGTAAGTCCACGTCTCGCTGCTCTCGCCGAAATGCCCCGCCTGCGGCATTCGCAGGGCGGCAATGAAAGCTCGAGAACCCCCGACTGGGAAATGCATCAGATTGAAGTGTGGGATGACGAGACCCCGCTCGGGCCTGATGAGGTAGAGCTGCCATTCTTTAAGGAAGTGGAATTGTCTGCGGGTAATGGATCTCAGGTTAGGCTTGAAACAAACGGACGCAAGCTTCGCTTCGGGAAACGTACTCTCAAAAGAAAAAGCATCGATCCTGCTTCTGCAGGTTGCGCTCCAGTAACTGGGAACAGCATGGAGCCAGTGCTTCCGGATGGCAGTACCGTGGGTGTAGACACCGCGAATACAGTCGTTCAGGACGGCAAGATGTACGCCATTGATCATGACGGACAGTTGCGCGTGAAGCTCCTCTATCGATTGCCAGGCTCAGGTTTGCGCCTACGGAGCTACAACACTGAGGAACACCCGGACGAACGCTACGATGGCGACTACGTCCAACAGCACATTCGTATCATCGGGAAGGTTTTCTGGTACTCGGTAATGCTTTAAGAGATCTCTCCCAAAAGGCCCGTAAGGGTCTTTTTTTTCGTCTACTAATTTTATTTATCAGGTTTTATAAGTGATACTGTTGACATATTAAATCAGTAACACTAATTTCGCATCGGAATCTACCTCTCACCAAAGAGATCAACCTATGCAAATCACACAGCAAAGCGACACCCGCTGCCCTGTTTACCTGCACCCCTCCGCATGCAGCAGTCGCGCCGCAGTTGAAGACCTACAGCTTCGCACGGGACTTCTCGTGGTCAGCAACCCCAAAGGCGCCGCCGCTATCAGGCCAGTCATTATCGCTAACGCATCCGAAGCCACTGCCGGGCCGCTCGGAGACGATGCGGCATGAATAACTACCTCATCCCCCTCACTAAACAAGACCTGTTGCATCACATGCTCCAGGTTGGTGGAGGTGCCGTGTGCCCTCTTCAACAACCAGAGCAAACCATCTATGCAAGCTTTGATGTGGAGCTCACTCAAAACAGCGCAGTCGTCAGCGTTGAATTGGGAGGTCACACCGGCGAACTGACCCTCAAGCGATCGGACCGCGCCAATCACCTGCACCTGCGGGATTTCATCCAGGACATTGCGAACGGCCGAATTGAATCAGCTCAACCCGCGCCACCCGAGCAGTCCGGCCGACTGGCGCAAATTGATCGAGCACTTGCGGACTCGGAAGCATTGCTTGCCCGCGTTCGCAAACTGATCGCTGCCTGAGGACTGCGCCATGAATCGCACCCTGGACGAAACAGCCGCATTGCTCGGACTCAAGCCCCGCGCCTTCCGCACCAGGTTGCGCGAGCTGAGCATTCTCAACAGCAGTGGCGATCTAGCCAGCCAGCACCGAGATCGCGGCTATTTGTATTCGGATCCGCGCAGCACCCTGATTCCCTCCCTCAACAAATGCCGTCATTACTCCGTGGTGATGGTGAAGGAAGAAGGGATCGAATGGCTGGCCAAGAAGCTAGGAATCATCATTACCAAAAAGGATGCCGCTGCATGAAAACCAACAACCTCAATGCCTACACGCAAGCCCTCGGCGCCCTGAAGCTGATCTCGATCTTCTTGAACTGCCCGGGGGTAATCAGCCGCGCAACGCTCGTTGGCGCCTCGACGGACTCCATACGATTATTGAAAAGCATGCCCGTACTGAACACCGAGCTGGCCGAGGTTTTCCGCTGCGTAAACAACGTGATCTTTAACGATCAGGTCGCCTACGTAACGCCGACCAACTCAACCGCATTCCCGTTTGGGGCGGTAATAGTAGACAAAAAAGGCCACGTGTGCGCAGCAGCTATTGGAAATAGTAAGACAGAACTGGGCGAAAGGATTCGTCTCAAGCTTCTTTCTCAAAAAGAACAGAATCAGACGGATGCAGCATGACCGACACAATTGACCAACTAAGAAGACAGTTCGACACCCCCTGCCCTCCGATCACAAAAATTCGCGAAATATATTTCCCTCATATTAAAACGGATCGCCACTTCTTAAAGGAAATCAAAGCAGGCCGTATCAATTTAGAGGTAAAAAGACTTCACAACTCTGTCCGTGCAAAACCGGTCGTATATCTTCATGATTTAGCAAGCTACTTAGAATCGCCAACAGTACACACCATAAAGGAGATAGTATGAATACATTTTTTTTACTGATGGCTCAATATGGTGGCAAGGCTGTTATACCTTTAAATATAATTTGCCATGACTATATGGGATTGACAGTTGAAAAATTCAAAGCAAAACAGCTAAGCGGAGAAATAACTATCCCTGTGGTTCGACTCGGCGCAAACACTCAAAAAGCGGCGCTTGGGGTACATCTAGCAGACTTGGCTGCTTACATTGACAAACAGCGTGAGAAAGCCAATAGAGAGCTAGCAGCACTCGCCAATAAAATCTAATAAAAAAGGGCACAAAGTGCCCTTTTTTTTCAAACCTCCCATTTTAGTTGCAATTTATCAATTGTAGATAATGACTCAATATTAATAACGCTTGGCGACCTAATATTAAAAGTTCTTAAATTAGAGAGCACCTTTAAAGGTCCAACATCAACTGCCGACTTTGTAACTATATCAAGATAAACCAAGTTCGTGCAGTTTCTCAATGGTGCCACATCGGGAACGACAGTTTGCTCCACGGTGAGAGAATATAGCCCTTGCATTGTTCCAAAAGGACCTAAATCTTTAATATGCGTATCAGCAAAATAACACGTTCTAACTTTTTTGAGATAAGAAACAAAATCTACATTTGTAACTGGCATACCCATTACACCAAGAACGCTTAGCTCAGAGAGATTCTTCAACGCATCTAAATTTTTCCCTCTGCACCCAACTACGTAAATGCATCGAAGCCACTTCATATTACCTACATCAGTGTAGTCCGTGATTGGCAAGCGCCTTAGATCCAAAGTCGTGAGCTTTTTCATATTCAAAGCGAAGCTAAAATCTTTTATAGGCAAGTCCGCGACTTTCAAATAATCCAACTTCTTCAAACATGCAACCGGCTCAAGATCTACGCCAGGCAGTTCATCAAGAAAGAGAGTATGCAAATTCTTGAGCCCTACCAATGGCGACAAATCATTTACCAAAATATTATTCAAGCTTAGATAATTTATTTTTTTCAGTTTCGAAACTGGGTTTAAGTCCGAGACTGCCAACCCATGCAATTCCAGCGTAACTATACCTTTCAATGCAGCGATTGGCGACAGATCCGCCAAGGGCATATTGTGTAACTTTACATGTTGTAACTCATCAAAACCTACCACTGGCTCTACATCTTTTAGAGGCAACGAAAAAAGATGCAAAACTCGCATATTTCTAAATTTTTTTAGAAAATCAGAACTTTCGACATTAGAATTCTTTACCAACAAGTAACGTACATTTACATATGCTTCGAGCAAGTCATAAGAAATTGATTGCACGCCTTCAATAATTAAAACCCTAACTTTATCTGGCGCAGTAACGTCTTCCAAATGCGCCACAACCTTAGATAGGTAAATCTTATCTATTAGTTCACTTGCGTCCCGGTTCTCTCCCACGACAGCTAATGCGTAACCAGTATCCAATAGCGCTGACAAAGCTCCTGAGTCGCCATTGAAATCCTCGTCTTTCCACTCACCGATAGCCTGCGCCCCTAGCCCTGTTGCTAGGCCGCCCTTTACATCCCCACTGATCTTAATATGCTTATTTTTTAAAATTCTCGCAGCAAGCTCTGATGACTGGGAGAACAGGACAATGCGCTCCATATGATTACCAAATATTATATATGCGAGATCATCTACCCACTCGGAAGCTCTTTCAGCAGACAGCAGTTCAAACAAGAAAACTAAAGTTTCAAGCCAATAGGGCTCTTCACTCCATAGAACCAATTTTTTTCTAGTAACATCCGCTTCAATCGGTAATGAATCTCGGATAAAAGCTGGTCTTACTATGCATGAGTCTAAATAACATGCACAAAAATATTCTTGAAAACTTAAATGTACAAACGCGTACCTCGCCTCTCCCCTTGGAAGAAGCAGGCCGCTACGCCGGGCTACCCAATTTAGGAAGATTTTGGCAGCTTCATGTGGAGAAGGCACACCAGAAACGATCATAGCGTCGGTCAACCACTGCTCGACGTCCGCCTCCTCAGCGAGAATGCCTGTATCTTGATTCGATAAGTGGCTGCGAGCCGATTGCATCATGAAACCCACATAAGCTAACCAAGCCTTACGATCATTCCATCCATATTGCGCAAGAACATCACCAGGAGCAATTTTTCGCTGTTTATCAATTGTATTAATGTAGGCATTAGCGATCTCTTCATAAAGCAATGCCTTACCGTCTGGAAGATGAGCCCGCTCTCTATGCACAATTGCCATCAAACTAAGAAGATTAGGCGTGCGCGCTAACTTCTGAGTAACTTCCGACTGACTCAACGCAGCAAGTAGATCAGTAGTTTTCTGCCGTGCCTCTTGCTCAGTAACGCAACGTTGCCTATACCAATTTTCAGAAAAAGACGCTATACGGCCCTGATCAAAAGGCATCAAATATCTTACATGTGCCCATCTGCTCGGCTCTCGTGAATCTGAGCCCTTAGACGTACTTAAATCATGAGTATATTTATATACTTCCTCGATAATACCTTCAAAAACGCCATATATGGCACCATCAGACTTCTTCGCTGATCCTCTTTTACTTCCCGAGGGAGAAGGAGAAACTAAGGGGCAGTCTACCGGGCCATCCTCATATCCGACGATTCGTGAGGTAGCCAAAACACAACCTTCATGTTCATAAGCTTGACGAATCCACCGAGAAACGGTGCCTCGATGCGGGAGCGGAATTTCATCAATACCGTCCAATATCAAAACATATCCACCAGCACGCACTCGCCTAACTAGCGCTTGCTTCATGGAAGTGGTCGCAAGGCCGCCTAGTAACTTATCGGCTACAGAGCATGCCAACTCCTCAACCGACACTGTCTGACGAAAGATATCAACAGGCATTTCCCGAAGTACACAAGGAATAGGTATCCTATTTCTCAGCATTTCAGGTAAGGGCGATGTCAAACCCGCCGCCAACCTCCAAGCAAGCCAGTTACTTAAAGTGGTCTTACCTCCACCCGGATCGCCTAAAACTACAAGTTGTTTAAAGTCCTGCAGTTCAGCCAAAAGTGTTCGACCATCAGGCCACAATTCTGGATCGCTATCGGCAGAAACAGGTGCATGCGCGAGCAAAGGAGGAACAAATAACGTCTCGATCTGAACTGGAGGGAGGTCTCGCATGGAAGGCAAGGCTAGTGTCTCAACTACTCCATGACGACGCTTGACCTCTCCTAAAAATGGACGTAGCTCCGTCTCACTCCACAAATCTGCAAGCTCCAACACAATGTTAGGCATTCAATACTTCCTTAGCTAATTGCTTACCAGCTAATAGAGGCTCGAAGTCCACCGGTTCAAGGAAGTCTTGGTAGCGGCGAACCAATTCATCTATCCACAATACATCTATATCGCCAGGGTTAGGATATTGCTGTGCCCATACCGGCGGCATTGCCGTAGCAGGATCGAGGCTTCTGGTGGTAAGTTTCAATGCTGAAGCCCAGCTAGGTGCTGATGTCAAACCGTTCGAATCCGTACTACGTTCTCCAATGCACCAAGCTAGAAACTCGCTCCAGAAGTCAGGGTTGAAATGCCAACGCTCCCACAGGTCTCTATGAAATTGATGTATATAGGCAGCTACTGTAACCCTAGCCGCCCATACTGCTTGATCGGTAGCAGATTCAGGAAGCTTGATACACCCGGCAAATCTTGCCCACTGATTTGCAAGCGCTTTCAATCTTCTAGGATTTGGAGGCAAACAAATCGACTTCCCCACACACAAATTGAAAGCGTTTACATACTCTTGGCTTAGTGACTCAGATAGTAAGGCACTAAAAAGGCCACTCGAATCTTGAGGGAGAGGAAGGCGATAAATGTCAGTACATATTTTCTCTAGGTAATGGCTTGCTCTGAGGTCTAATTCGCCAGATTCAGCATTCCCTGGCACTGAAATCTCTTCACGAATAGCGTCAGTAAGAACGTTTTCGTTCATGCCCAACACAAAAACACAATTAGGAAGATTCAAATAAATTTTCAACCCTTCCAATAGCCTAAATGCTGCTTTTGGATTGCATCGATCCAAATCATCAATGAACACAACAATTCTTGACTCATTACCTCTAGGCAACAAGCTGAGTATAGTATCATGCAAATGCTTTCGAATGGAATCGGTATTAAGAACTTGAGAGTGGTTCTGCACTTCCCATTGCTCGCCGATTTTTTGAATTTTTTCCGCACTAGGTATAGCCTCGATACCTATAGCCTTTCCGACATCACTTAAACTATCTAATGTGTATCTAAGCGCTATTGTACCAAGCTTGGTAAACTTTTCCCTAACCATTGGCATAGCGGAAAGTTGCCGACGAATTTCTTGCAACAATGCCACTATCGGCGTCAATTCATTCTGATACCGCCAAGCATCAAACCAAACGGTTGCGATTTTTTTGTTTTCTCTTGAAGGCTTAAAACGTCGACCTCTAAAAACAGACCCGTCTTCATCAAACTGCCCGCCTAGCTTATGTTGTAACTGCCTCATAAAGCTAGTCTTACCACTACCCCAGTTTCCGTGAACACCCAGCACATGAGGTGTGGGACAATTTGCAATCCTTTCTGATATTCGCCTTATCTCGCAATCCCAAGTTAACTTATCATCGAGGGTTGGTAAATCATCTAGCAGAACAGTTAATTCCATATAGGTCATCGCTCCTCGAAGCAGCTACGAAAAAATAACGCCAGGGGTCCACTACTGCCACTTCCAACCGAGATATTTGTCTCCCTGCTTGAACAGATGAGTGTATCGCCTTAGGGAGTTCCAGTCTCTATGCCCCGAAACGCTAGACACCCTTGGAATATCCCACCCCATCTCAAATAGCCTGCTTACACCTTCATGTCGTAGGTCATGAAAATGAAGATCCTCAATGCCGAGCATTGGGCATGCCCGAGTGAATGAGGCTGACACTGACTTCGAGTTGTAAGGGAAGATCTCCCGCTCAACCTTTGGCATGCTCCGCACAATTGCCCAAGCCTCATCTGGTAGATGACACCACACGTCATTACCGATCTTCTGGCCTGGGTTTTTCATATCACGCACCAGGACAGCCTGCCGGGACTCGTCGAGATCATCCCAGCGGATCCGCGTAATTTCTTCCTGCCGGCGCGTCGAGAAAAGCGCAAAGGCGATAACCTTCGGCATGTCAATCTGGGCTTTGCGGCGCTCCTGCATTTCAAAGAAGTGCTTCATAAGCTTGTCCAATTCCTCAAGCGTCGGCCGACGGTTACGCTCCTTGCTCTTACTCACCATGCCTAGCTTACGTAGCACCTTCCTAGCGTCAGACATAGCCAGCGGACTCACCTCGTAACCCCACGCTGGACGCGCCACAGACAGGACCGCCCCGAGGTGAGAGAGATCATTACCGACCGTCTGCGCCTGAACGCCGCCGCCCTCTTTGCTCATCCGCCATTGCGCGAACTCCACCAGCTTCTGACTGGTCAGCGCGGAGTCGTCAAGATCGCCCAACCAAGTATCCTTGATAGCGTTGAGCGTTGCGTTCTTAGTCTTGCCCAACGGCCGGATCTTCTCGTACTCGTCCAGGTACTGCTCGATCATTTTCCTGATCGTCACGCCCTTGCGGTTCGCACGCTCGATCGCACCAGGCTCGGCCAGCTCCGTCTCGCGACGCTTGATCCAGGCTTGAGCGACCTGCTTGCGGTCGAATGTTTGGCTTTCCTGATAAACTGTGCGCCCGTCCCGATTGATCCGTATCTGCGCCGTGTAAGCCGTCGAGTTGTCCTTGCGCTTGCGTGATGTGATCGTGCCCATTTCCAGTTGCTACATTGCCGAATTCGGTTGCTACATTGTAGCAACCGACATCAGAAAACAAGGAAAAATGGGTAAAAACCGCTGTATAAAAGATCAGTATCAATGAATTTCGAAAATCTTGAAACGCCTGTAAATACTAGCCCTACCCGTTCCGAGCTGTCTCGGCGCTTCAGTGTGGCGCCGATGATGGATTGGACTGACCGCCATTGCCGTTTCTTCCTACGCCTCCTATCGAAGAACGCCCTCCTCTACACCGAAATGGTCACGACCGGCGCACTGCTCAACGGCGATCACGAGCGTTTCCTCCGTCACAACGAAGCCGAGCATCCTCTCGCCTTGCAGTTGGGCGGTAGCGTACCCCTCGACCTGGCCGCCTGCGCCCGTATGGCGCAGGAGCACGGTTACGACGAGGTGAACCTGAACGTCGGCTGCCCGAGCGATCGTGTGCAGAACAACATGATCGGCGCGTGCCTCATGGGGCATCCGCAACTGGTGGCGGATTGTGTGAAGGCGATGCGGGATGCGGTTTCGATTCCAGTAACGGTGAAGCACCGAATCGGGATCAACGGTCGAGACAGTTACGCGGAGCTATGTGATTTCGTCGGCACAGTCCGCGATGCCGGATGCACCAGTTTTACCGTGCATGCGCGGATTGCGATTCTGGAGGGGTTGTCGCCGAAGGAGAATCGCGACATTCCGCCGTTGCGGTATGACGTGGCGGCGCAGCTGAAGGCGGATTTTCCGGAGTTGGAGATTGTGCTGAATGGCGGGATCAAAACGATGGAAGCTTGCCATGAGCATTTGCAGACGTTCGACGGTGTGATGCTGGGGCGTGAGGCTTATCACAATCCGTATTTGCTGGCGGAGGTGGATCAGCAGTTGTTCGGCAGTTCGGCGCCGGTGATCGGTCGCGCTGAGGCGTTGGCGCAGTTGCGGCCTTATATTGCCGAGCATTTGCTGGCGGGTGGCGCGATGCATCACATCACGCGCCATGTGCTGGGCCTGGGCACTGGGTTTCCGGGGGCTCGTAAATTCCGCCAGTTGTTGTCGGTGGATATTCACAAGGCCAAGGATCCGTTGGCGTTGCTGGATCAGGCGGCGGAGTTGTTGGCGGGTCGTTGATCGACGCGTTGTATGTGCGGGCAACGAATGAGCGTTGCCCGAGGTTTTGTTGTACCGACAGGATGTCTTGTGTTTATGCCCGCGTTCAGCTGTGTTTTCTTCAAGCGATTCACCCTCCTCGCTTTACTCCTCACCGTCCCTGCCAGCGCCTGCGCCAGCTGCGATTTTTTGAAAGGGTGCGGTGATGGGGAAGATGGTCCTTTTGAATCTACCCAGATGGCCGGTTTTCTGACTTTCACGACGACGATGATCACGGTCGATGGGTTGTCGGACATGTCCGGCCTGAAAAAGCGTGTGTATTCGGTAGAAGAAGTCGAAGCGGCACGATATTTCCTCGCCAGCGACGGCATGCTGCAAGCGGCGTATTTCACCTCGGCCTTGCAGCAGTTTCGTCAGGAGTCGCCCGACTCCGAATTGAATGACCTCGCCGTCGCCGCGTTGATCAGCAGTCAGTGATCAGCTTGCCGCTGCGGCCGTCCAGTTCACCCAGCCAAAAGCCCAGGTCGCCAGAATCAGCAAGCCAAACGCGATCCGATACCAGGCGAACGCAGCGTAGCTGTGGTTGGCGATGAACTTGAGCAAACCGCGCACGGCGATCATCGCGAAGATGAATGCGGTAACAAAGCCCAGGGCGAAGACCGGCAGGTCGCTTTGCTGGAACAGGTCTCGGTATTTGTAGCCGGAGTAAACGGCAGCGCCAACCATGGTCGGCATGGCCAGGAAGAACGAGAACTCGGTGGCGGCTTTGCGCGACAGGCCGAACAGCAGGCCACCGATGATGGTCGAGCCGGAGCGGGAGGTGCCGGGAATCATCGCCAGGCATTGTACGAAACCAACCTTCAACGCGTCAGACCAACGCATGTCGTCGACATGCTCGACGCTGATCACATGGCTACGCTGTTCAGCCCACAACATGATGATGCCGCCGACGACGAGTGCAACGGCTACGGTGATCGGGTTGAACAGGTAGTGATGAATCGCGTCAGCGAACAAAACGCCCAACACCACTGCGGGAAGAAAAGCGATCAGCAAGTTGAGGGTGAAGCGTTGAGCATTGCGCTGGGTCGGCAGACCTTTGACGATTTCGCAGATCTTTGGCCGGAACTCCCAGACGACGGCAAGAATGGCACCCAATTGAATAATGATGTTGAACGCCATCGCGCGTTCGCCGCCGAATTCCAACAAGTCGGCGACGATAATCTGGTGGCCAGTACTGGAGATCGGCAAGAACTCGGTAAGGCCTTCTACTGCGCCTAAAATCAACACCTGGAAAAGGGTCCAGAAATCCATTAATCCTCCGTCAGAGCGCTCTTCGCGGGCGACTGGTTTATAACACTCAGGGATTGAGTATCTGAAAATACAAAGATCAAAAGATCGCAGCCTTCGGCAGCGCCTACAAGGAATCACATTAAATGTGGGAGCTGCCCAGGCTGCGATCTTTTGCTGTTATTGGCCGAGGAGATTACGTCTTATCAAAAGACACACTCAAGTCATGTTAATAAACGTCCGCCTACGAACTAGTGTGAAAAAAATTAGGCACTTAGTAGTAAAAAGTTCGTCTTGCCAATAAAGTGTGACCAATGTCACACTATGCTAGATGGCTAGACAGTGGCCAATGGACATAAACAAAGCTGTCGCCATGCGCTCAAAATAGTGGCACAATTTCATATTGCCACTATCTAACGACTAGTTCACACCCCCGAAAAAATCAACTAAAAGCTTGAAATGCTTAATTATTGTTAGAAAACTCGGGAGCCACGTCTAAAATCCGCTTAAATGTTACCAATTGTCAGTCACAGATGAGAACCGGTGCTTTAACATCCCGATGTCAGCACCTAATTCGAGTCAATGCATGATGCTCTCAGGGAACTTGGCGACTAGTAGTCCGCGCCCGACAAACGACGTACCAGGTGTTCTCACTCTGGGCCGTACCCGTGGTGTGGCTGAACATTTCAGTGCGCTACTCGCCAAGCACGTACGAACCGATTTGGCACTTGAAGTCGATTCGTTCACTAGTTCATATAAGCAGAATGAACACTCTGGTTCGTTTCGCGCGATCTTCATTGTCATCGACAGCCCGCAGGCCCTCGAAGACAATCTCGCGCTGGTGGAGAACCTGCGCACCGACAACTTGAAACCGATCATCTGCACGGTCATCACTGGCCGGGGCGCCTTCAACAAGATCAAATATTATCTTGCCGGGGCGGACTTCTGTATCAAGCTCAACACCCTCTCCGACGATAGCGCCGAGTTGCTGGGCGAGTTCTTCAGCAGTGAAGAATGGCAACGCGATATCAGTCTGACGCTTGATCCCACGCGCATCTGCCTGTTGGGCTCCAGCCAGAAACTCGACATCTCGTTTGCCGAAATGAAGATCCTCGAAGCGTTTGCGCAAACCGGTAATCACATTCTCAGCCACGATGAAATCGCCACCATCATGGGGCTCAATACCAATTTCTACGACCCAAGGGCGCTGGAGAAATCGATCAGCCGCTTGCGTGGAAAAATCAAGGACATGTATGGTACAAACGCGATTCAGAGTATCCGCGGCTATGGCTATCGCCTGATGCGGGGCCTGATATCGACTGCCTGATCAAGGGCAGCCACCCTTTTGCATACGTACGAAGGATCGTCTGATGCAACCATATAGCTCTCGTTGCACTTCATATCTACCTATAACAAAGCACTTGAATGAGCGCGACACCATAACAATAAACTCAACAACATAGCAGCAGATCGAGTGGAACTTATCGAGGGCCATTTTCGGGCCCAGACCCTGCCTGTCGATTACTTCCAAGGAAGTCATTGCTCGCCTGCCGAATGACCTTTTAGCCAATTTTTGGTACGCAGTTAAGGAGAGAGACATGGAAACGAGTACAACCCTCCCCAGAAAATATTTTGTCGTCGTGACTCACAGTACAACGTCGCAGCGTGAACTTGAGAGCATTCTGTCCAGCGAGCGTTTCAATTCGTTCGGCACGTCTCAGGCGCAAATGTTTATTGAAGGTGCTACTTCACCCTCTTCCGCTCCGATGCTGATGGAGTTCACTTACCCAAGCGGGACCCGAAAGAGCGTCGCCCGCACCATCGAATATGACACCCAGCGAATAATCGCCACGCTTGAGTCGGAATGGCGCGCAGCCCAATCGACGAATCCATTTCATAGCGTTCCGGCAACGACTGAGGAAATCAGCAGTCTGCCTCCAGTCATGACAAGCGATGCATCTGGCACCGAAACCTGGCACCTGGACAATGCTCAAGGCGCACTGGTCAAGGAAGATGTGCAGATCAGTCTTACCGGACTGGAAACCGCACTGGTGAGGAAAATGCTCAATCACGAAGAGCGTGTTGTCAGCCGTGACGACTTGATCCTCAGCATCGGCCGAGAGCCCGAACAGTATCGCGGTCTGGAAATGTGCCTGAGTCGCCTGCAAGACAAATTCAAAAGCGCCAGTAAGGGTGAGCGACTTTTTCGTGCCGTAAGAAACCGCGGTTATTGCCTCATCCAGGACATCGTCGCTTAACCACAGCGACCTTCGCGGACAAAACAAACAGATAAACAGTGCGATTACAAAAACAACAAGAGCACTCTGTTTGATTTCACCTCCCTTGATAAATTTAAACTCCCTGCCTCCACCCTTCCAACAGTAACAAATACAACATCACTTATTCACCCCCTTCTCTGCGACCTTTTCTAACAGACTCATATTTAATTATTAAAAGTTGGCAATGTGCCACCTTGTTAGAACTCGTCAGACACCATCCCCGGCAATAACTTAGTCTATTGACTGACAACAGTTCGGCATATCGACGCTGTTACCTCAGAACACTCGTTAAAACAAAAACAATAACTCTGACTAACAACTCGGCTTTCAACTGTTGAAACCTGAATGGACGTCTTTTGGGGATATCGTATGGATCTTTCTCTCAGTATCAATCGAAGCACGGGCCTCAAGGGACTGACCTTTTGGGGCCAATGGGCGCTGGCGCAGGGGTTTATTGTTGCTCTGCTGTTTGTACTGGCCGAGCAGCACACCGGAACGGTCGCGTTCTACTACCGAATGTGCGCAACGCTGGCGGTATTGGCCTCGGTGCCGGCCTATACGTTCAGTGGCGTTTATCGCAAACGCGACAACTACCTGACCGGGCTGGGCCGGCTGTTCATGGGCTGGTCGATGACCATGGCGGCGCTGGCTTTCATCGCGTTTGTCTGCAAGGCCGATGAGCTGTTTTCCCGCCAGGTGATCCTGAGCTGGGCGGTATACGGTTTCCTCGGTCAGGCGCTGCTGTACGCGCCGCTGCATGCGTTTTCGAAGTTCTACCAGCGCACCCGTAAAAGCGAGCACAAGACCCTGATTGTCGGGACAGGTGAACTGGCGTTGGGCCTGGCGAAAAAGCTCAGCCAGATCGAAAACCTGCCGCTGGTGGGATTGGTCAGCAACGGTTCCCTGCCCTCTCTGGATGCCGATGCTCCGCGCGTCGTCGGCGCTCAGGAACAGTTGCTGGAGCTGATCAACGCCCACGACATCCGCCGTTTGTACATCACCCTGCCGCTGTCGGAAGCGGCGCAAATCGAAGCCATGTATGTCGACTTGCTGGGTGCCAACGTGGATGTCGTCTGGGTGCCGGACCTGAACAGTCTGACCCTGCTTAATCACTCGGTGAAAGTCGTGGACGGCCTGCCGGCGATCTACTTGAACGAAAGCCCGCTGACCAGTCGACCGACCGCCGCCCTGAGCAAAAGTCTGGCGGAAAAAAGCGTCGCGCTGCTGGCAATCATTCTGCTGAGCCCGGTGCTGCTGATCATTGCCCTCGCGGTAAAACTCAACTCGCCTGGCCCGGTGTTCTTCAAGCAGGATCGCCATGGCTGGAACGGCAAGGTGATCAAGGTCTGGAAATTCCGCTCGATGCGTGTCCACGATGACCGCGACGTCAAACAGGCCAGCCGCAACGACTCGCGCATCACCCCCGTCGGCCGCTTTATTCGCCGCACGTCGCTGGACGAACTGCCGCAACTGTTCAACGTGCTGCAGGGGCATATGGCACTGGTTGGCCCGCGTCCACACGCGGTCGCGCACAATCACTTCTACTCGGGAAAAATCCTTGCCTACATGGCGCGTCACCGGATTAAACCGGGCATTACCGGGCTGGCGCAAATCAGCGGCTGTCGGGGTGAGACCGACACCCTCGACAAGATGCAGAAGCGTGTCGAGATCGATCTGCAGTACATCAACAACTGGTCGTTGTGGCTGGACTTGAAGATCCTGGTGAAGACACCGTTTACGCTGTTGTCGAAGGATATCTACTGACGCGCTGAAGCGACCGGATGCACCAACGCAAGGGGACGAAAGTCCCCTTTTTTGTGCCCCGGATTTGGGGTTCGCGGTACGCCATGTAGGAGTGAGCCTGCTCGCGATGGCGGTGCGTCAGGCATGCAGATGGCGACTGGTCGGGCGCTATCGCGAGCAGGCTCACTCCTACAGGGGATCGTGTGTTGACCAGGATTTTGGATTCGACACAACACCACTGTGGGAGCGTGGCTTGCCCGCGATGGCGTCAAGCCAGACAGTATCCATGCCGAATGTGCCGCCGTCATCGCTGGCAGGCCAGCTCCCAGGGATTTGGGCGGTTCGACACATATCCCTTGCAGGAGTGAGCCTGCTCGCGATGGCGGTGTGTCAGGCATGCAGATGGCGACTGGTCGGGCGCTATCGCGAGCAGGCTCACTCCTACAACGATTGGGGGTGGGCGGGATTTTGGGTTACTCGGTAATTTTCTCGAAGTTGCGATAGAACATGTCGTCATCCCGGCTATCGGTCATCGAATGCAGTTGATAGCTGCGATTGAGCCTTGCACCACCGTCACGGGTCAGCGGCGCCCAAACGAGGTTGGCGCGGCGCATGGTCGACATGCTCATCATTTCGTCGAACGGGATGGACAGATAGATGCCCTTGTCGAAACTACCTTCCCCGTACTCGGCGCTGCCGGCCGTGGTGATCGTCGCCCAGGCACCGAAGCGCACGCCGTTGGAGAACTCGCGGGAGATGTCCAGCGTGCCGCCCCAGTCGCCGGCCAGATAACGACCGACGCTGACTGCCGCCAGCGTGTCATACGGCAAATCGGTGTAACCGGTGATATGCCCGGTCACCACCGAATAATCGCGCAGGCCAAAACCCTGATCGAATTCACGCTGGCGCACGTAGTTCAGATCCGCGCCCACCGACCAGCGCTCGCCCGTCGGGCGGAACAACACTTCGCCCCCGACCCCGGCAAACATCGATTCCAGATAACCACCGTAGACCATGCCATACAGATCCTTGTCCAGTTGCTCGGTATGGCTCAACTGGAACAGCGGCATGGTCACTTCGGACTCGGTCAGGTACTGCCGCAAATCCGTGCGCACACGGGGCAAACCGCTGGGTGCGTCATAGGTGAATTTGTCGAAGTTGTTGACCAGATTGGCGCTGAGCAAACCACTCCACCAAGTGCTGCGATTGAAGCGGTACTCGGCGTCCGCATCGGCACTGAATTGATAGAGCAAACCATCCGGACCACCGACGTTCTGTTTGAAGCCCAGACCCACGCCATAACTGAAATGCTGCGGCGCTTCGGTGTAGAGGGTTTTCTCGTTGTGCGGCATCGCCGGATTGACTTCGGTGGTGCGGTGCAGCGATTGCAGCGGCTCTTCGTTGTTGATCACTTCGCGGAAGGTCTGGCGCGGCACGCTGGTTTCTTCCAGCGGCAAGTCGTAGCGCTTGTTGACCACGGTGAACCAGTTGATGTCGTCGTTGACGCTGTTGTCGAGAATCCGGCTCGCCCGGCCGACGGCCTTGGACGAGTGGAAATAACGCTGCTGCTCGCCATACACGATCAACTCGGAATCGCGCTGGCTGATGCGCTCGACCTTGTAGCCGGCATTCTGCTGTAAACGCTGCGAGACGTTCGCCCAGTCGACCTGCTCCATCGACGCGGTCGGCATCTTTGCCGGCAACGGTTCCGGAGTCGGATCGTAAGTCTTGGCCGGTGCTTTGCGGCTGACGAAGTTGGTGTGGAAGGTGATGCCGAACATCGCCGTGTTGCCCCGCTCCCACGCCGCCGTAACGTCGACCGAGTCCGCCACCTTGAACACCGCGCCGAAGTTGATCGGCGAGTCCTGCTGGATGATGTTGTCCTTCGGCTCGTGCTTGTAGTCGTTGCCTTCGTATTCGAGTTTCAGACTCAAACGATCCCAGGGCGTCTGATAACTCACGCCGCCGAAGAGTGACGGCCTGCCGCGAAAGTACGAACCCGAGTTGACGTCACCGGTGCCTTCGAGCGCGGGTCGGGTATCGAAACGATCACTGACGTAGCCCAACGGGTTGTCGAGGTCGCCGCGATTGCCCAGATAACCCCAGGCAATGCCGGCGCTGAAATCGAAATTGTCGAAGCGCTTGTTGGCGACAAAAAACTCACTGGAGAACAAACCCGTACCGCCGACGTCTCGGAACCCGAGAGCGACATCGGGCAGCCAATGGCTCTCCTGCCACAGCCGGACTTTGACGTCGACCGCCTTATCCTTATAGCTCTGGCTGCCGCTGAGGGCCTCGGAGCCGTACGGCCGGTTGGTGATCGCGGTGTAACGGAACGAACCTTCGAGCCAGTCCAATGGCTGCAACGAAACGCTGTAACGACTATAGGGCTCGGTGCGGTTGGCGTTGACGCTCAACTCGCCGGCCGGGGCCATGCGCGCGGTCGGCGTCTGCAACAGACCGGTGCCACCAAAGTCATTCTGAGTAATGCGCGGCTCGGCATGCGCCAGACCACAGGGCAATAACAACACAGCTGCAAAACGTAACTTCAACGAACCACCTCGGCCAGCTGCGTGGCAATCAATTCGGCCAACTGCTGATTCAGCTCAGGGACAGGCGGATCCAGATCATCATTTTTCACCGGCACCAGAATCTTGCTGCCGGCCACGGGAAACTGCCCGCTCTCACGATTCCAGTGGGCAATGCCGACGCGCCGCGAGACGCCGTTGGGCTGGATCAGCCACAGGTAGTCGGCCTCGGCATCGTCCAGCGGCGTGCAGCTCTCCAGGTATTCACGGGCCTCCAGCAGCGGCTGGTAAGGCAAGTGGCAGGTGTCGGCGACGGCGCCGAGCACCTCCACTTCGTCGACGCGCTTGGGGTAGATCAGCTGATCGCCGTCATCTAGCCGAATATTGCGGGCGAAGCCGACTTCAATTGCCACCGGATCGAGATCGGCGATCTGCCGTCCGGTCACCGGCATTTCCCGCACTTGCTCGATCAACCGTTGCGCGAGCGCCACACGGCTCGGTCTGTCGAAGAGCGCCGCCATGCGTTGCAACACGTCCAGATCGAACAGCACGCCAGCCTTGAGCCGCGTCTGCTCTTCCAGCAACGACTGACGCAGCAGAACGCCGGCCAACCAATAGCCTTCGGCATTGGGCACGGCTTCGTTGATCACATCGAGCAAACGCCCGCCCGCCGGCAACTTGACCGGCCCGGGGTTGGCGACGTCACCGCTGACGGTGACGGCGGCCTGGCTGATGCTGCTGATCAACACCAGGCATGCCGACAGCATCCTGAGCCGCATCACGGCAGGTGCCTGCGATCAGGGGTCAGTTGCACAATCCTCACGCGCAATTGCGAGGTCAGTTGCTGCTCACTCTTGACGATGAAACCGTCACGCGGATCGACCCAATAACGATTGGTCGCACTCAGGCCAATGGCCGGGGCGTCAATCTGCTCATCGACACGCAGCACGGTGTATTCCTTGTCGAGAATGTTCAGGGTTTCCGTGGCGCGACGGCTGAAGCGACTGTTGACGATCACCCCGACTTCCTGACCTTTGTAGAGGTCGATCCAGCGTCGGCTGGTGAAGCCATCGGCAACTTGATGCAAACCCGATTTGAACGGCGAGTCATCCGCCAGTCGCGTGCCGTCAAGGTCGCCCTCAAGGCCCAGGCCAATGCTGCGCACGGCGAGACCATTACGCAAAAGCAAAACCTGTTTGCCGGAGGCGACCCAGAACTGCAGGTCCTCACGCTCGCGCACCAGCGCCAGCACCCCGGAGCCGGACGGCGTGGTCAGTTTGAGTTGCGGATAACTGACCCCGGCGACCTCGGCCGGCGTCACGTCCACTTCATCCGGACCGATCACCGCCGATTTGAGGTTGTTCAGCGAAGCGCTCATCAGCGGGTTACAGCCACACAGCAACAGGGCCGCCATCAGGCAGACGCCAACTTTCAACGTATTCACAGTCGGCGACCTTATTTGCTGTTGTTACTGAATTCGCTCCAGTTCTTCGCTGCGGAAGCCCCGGTCCCGACAATCGACGCCGACGGCACCAATTGACTGATGAAGCGGTTCCAGCGCGTCACGTTGGCAGGCCCGACATACACGACGTCCTGAGGGCGCACTTCAAAGTACGTGGCGAGTGCCATGGCGGTCGGCGATTCGGCGTTCAACTGGTAGATTTTCGCCGGCTCGACATCGAGGTTTTCCACGCCGCGAATGACGTACACCGCATTGCCATTGGAGGTGGTCTGACTCAAGCCGCCGACCGAGCCGAGCACATCGGAGAGGTTCATCGTCGCGGTCTTGAAGCTCAATGCACGCGGCTGATTGACCTCGCCCATCACGTAGATACGCTTGTTGTCGTTGTACGGCAGATACAACTGGTCGCCACCCTTGAGGTAGACACCCTGCAACTCGGAATCCTGCTGGTTGAGCGAGTCGAGATTGAGCGGATACACCCGCCCGTTGCGCGTCAGTGTCAGGCCCGACAAGTCAGCATTGTTGGTATCGATGCCGGCCGTGCCGAGGGCCTCGACCACGCTCAGCGGATTGGTCGAAATCGCTTGCGGGCCAGCCTTGCCGACCGCGCCGGTGACCACCACTTTCTGACTGGCGAAACGCAGCACGGCAACGTCCACTTGCGGCTCGGCGATGAACGCCGACAGCCGCTGTTCGATGTCCGCGCGCAGTTGCTGGATGGTCCGGCCAGCGGCCTGGACTTCCTTGATGAACGGGTAATACAGCGTGCCATCGGAACGCACCAGACGGCCGTTGGCATCGATCTGTTGTTGCGCGCCGGACGGGGCCGTCAGCTCGGGGTGATCCCAGACCGTGATGTACAAGACATCGTTGTTGCCGATGCGATATTCGGCCGGGGTCGCCAACAGCTCCTTCGGCACCGACGTGCGCTTTTGCGTAGCGCGAGTCGTGGAAATAAGCTTGGGGGTGATCGGGATCAGCTCGACCCTGCTGCTTTCACTGGCCCCTTGGCGGGTGATATCACTGGTGCTCAGGTATTGGCCCGGGGAAAACATGCAACCTTGTAAAGCGAGACTTGCCAACATTAAAAGAGAAAAACTACGAGTCATAATGGCACTACGCTATTCAAGGGCGAATCTAAAAAGAAGTCACCCGACTTGCGTCGGGCGACCCTTACTGCACTAACAAAAATCGCTGTTAGTTATGCGTGCCGGTTGTACCGGTGGTACCCGTCGTACCAGTGGTACCGCCGTTGGCACTGCCACCGCTGTTGGACGCCGCTACAGCACTGGCAACCATTGCAGTACTGGCTGCCGGCGCTTGCGAAGCCGCTACATTGCCACCTACATTGGTTACCGCAGTAAGCGGCGCTTCAGCTGCGGCAGCCCAGTTGCTCAACATCGTCAACAGGGCAACTGCCATCACTTTTTTCATATCAACTCCTTTCTAACATTCATCCTGTTAAAAACCGGCGTGTGTTAGAGGTGGTAGAGTTCAAGTCCGCGAAAAATGCGAACAAGATCCGTTGTGCTTTCACAGTCTTACCCAACTGATAAAAGTCGAACGGCAGGTTTATATCTACGGGCTTGCAAAAGGCATTTCCAGCGTATTTTCCAGACGATATCTAACACCTGACCGAAACTAACATTCGGTATCAAAACGACATTATCCGAGATAGCCCTTCGGATGATTCGATTGCCAGCGCCAGGTGTCGGTGACCATGTCCTGCAAGTTACGCGTGGCTTTCCAGCCCAGTTCTTGTGCAGCCTTGGAAGCATCGGCCCAACTCTCGGCGATATCCCCCGAACGACGCGGCATCACCCGGTAAGGCACCGGTTGCCCGCTGGCCTGTTCAAAGGCACGCAGCACTTGCAACACGCTGTAGCCATCGCCGGTGCCGAGATTCCAGGTATGAATGCCGTGGCGCCCGCTGATCGACTGCAAGGCCTTCAAGTGGCCATCTGCCAAGTCGACGACGTGGATGTAATCGCGCACGCCAGTACCGTCGACCGTGGGGTAATCGTCGCCGAAGATCGACAGTTCTTGCAGACTACCGACCGCAACCTGGCTGATGTAAGGCAGTAGATTGTTAGGAATGCCGTTAGGGTCTTCGCCCATCTGGCCGCTGTGATGCGCGCCGATCGGGTTGAAGTAGCGCAACAAGGCGATGCTCCAGCGCGGTTCGGACTGGCACAGGTCGCGAAGTACGTTTTCGACGATCAACTTGGATTGACCGTAGGGATTGGTCGGGTTGCCGGTCGGGAAGTCTTCACGGATCGGCATCTGCTCAGGCTCACCGTAAACGGTCGCCGATGAGCTGAAGACCAAGCGGAACACGCCCGCCGCCGCCATCGCCTGGCACAGCGTGATGCTGCCGCTGACATTGGTTTCGTAGTAGGCCAAAGGCTTGCGCACGCTCTCGCCGACGGCTTTGAGCCCGGCAAAATGCAGCACCGCTTCGATGGCGTGCTCCTGGAAAATCCGGTCGAGCAACGCGCGGTCGCAGACATCGCCACGAATCATCAATGCACTTTTGCCACAGATGGCTTCTACCGCATGCAGTGCCGCGTCGCTGCTGTTGCAAAGATTATCCAGCACGACAACTTCATAACCTGCTTCAAGTAAAGCAAGTGTGGTGTGCGAGCCGATATAGCCGGCGCCACCGGTTACCAGAATCTTCATAGCGCGGTCCGTTAGTGGGTAAGTAGCCGGTAGGTTGTCAAGCCTGTTGTTGTGGAGATGTGTCGCAATCCACACAAACAAGGCGACAACAACAAAAAACAAATTCAGTTCAATGACTGGCAATAAATATTTTTGCAGGTCACACTGTATTGCCCGCTACTTATTAGCACTGCAAGTGCAAACATCACTATCAACAGATACCGACTAAAAATAACTAATAACGCTCTAACCGACATCTAATAACATTGTCGTCATTTAGCGCGCCACGTAATTGCCATTAACAACCTGACTCAGGTATTAAAGCAATCGTTCAATCATCATTGAAACTTGCGGGCAAGTTAGTGGCCTGCAACCGTTGCCTGTGTTCCATGACTGTCCAGGATACTTTTATGATTCGTAAATGTTTGTTCCCCGCTGCCGGCTATGGCACGCGTTTCTTGCCGGCGACCAAAGCCATGCCTAAAGAGATGCTGCCGATCGTCAACAAGCCGTTGATCGAATACGCCGTTGAAGAAGCACGGGACGCCGGCCTGCAACACATGGCAATCGTCACCGGTCGTGGCAAGCGTGCGCTGGAAGACCATTTCGACATCAGCTATGAGCTGGAACACCAGATTCGCGGCACCGAGAAAGAGAAGTTCCTCGCCGGCACCCGCGAGCTGATCGACACCTGCACCTTTTCCTACACCCGTCAGGTGGAAATGAAAGGCCTTGGCCACGCGATTCTCAGCGGTCGCCCATTGATCGGCGACGAACCCTTTGCCGTGGTGCTGGCCGATGACCTGTGCCTGAACCTGGAAGGTGACGGCGTACTCACGCAAATGATCGAGCTCTACAAGAAATTCCGCTGCTCGATCGTCGCCATTCAGGAAGTCCCGGCCGACCAGACGCACAAGTACGGGGTGATCGCCGGCGAACTGATGTCCGACGGCATCTACCGGGTCAACAACATGGTGGAAAAACCGGCCCCGCAAGATGCGCCGTCGAACCTGGCGATCATCGGTCGCTACATCCTGACCCCGGACATTTTCGACCTGATCGCCGATACCCAACCGGGCAAGGGCGGCGAAATCCAGATCACCGACGCGCTGATGAAACAGGCACAGAACGGTTGCGTGCTGGCCTACAAGTTCAAGGGCCTGCGCTTCGACTGCGGCGACGCCGAGGGTTACTTGCAGGCGACCAACTTCTGCTACGAGAACGTGTACCTCAAGGGCCGCTAAACCGGCCTCCTCCCCCGCCCACTTTTCCTTTCAAGGCAGACAACCATGAACATTGCACAGCATTCGGTAGAGATTGAACGGGAGGTGGGCAACCTCGGGGTGATGAGCTGGCTGGCCCGCCATCAGCCGTTGCCCAGCGCCAACGAATCCTGGCTGGGCACGATTTTGCTGGTGGAGCGGATTGGCGTGTTTCCGGCGTCCGGTGATATCCGCCGGCCGATGGTCGATCCCTATCCACTGCTCGCTCATTTGAAAAAGCTGTATGGCGAGCTGGCGCTGGAAATGGATGACAGTGATGGGCTGAAGGTGATCTTCGGTGACTGGCGCTTTCGCGTGCGGATTTGCTGCAACGACCCGGCGATCATCATCAATGTTGAGACGCGGTGCGATACGCGCTTGATGCCACAGAAACTCACGGAGCTGCTGAGCCAAATAGAACAATTCGAATAAACACACTCCCCTGTAGTGGGTCTGGTGGTTATTTCGGGAGGGCGTCGCACCGGTCCTTGACGCCCATGATCCAGCCATAAAAGTAATCAGCAATCACCTTCCCCCCCGTGGCCGGCACCGGATGAATCTTGTCCGGGCCGATCATCGCGGCGGCGTAGCGTTTGACGTCCGGGCCAAACGCGCATTGCAAATTGGCGTAACCCAGGTGCTGCTCGTGCGCCCAAGGCTGCAATACCTGCGCATACGCCGACATCGGGTAGGCGCTGGAGCGCGTGGTGTCCTGCCGCATGATCAGGTTGATGCTCGCCGCAGGCTGGATCTCGCGGATCATTCCCACCAATCCCTGAACGTTGTGCAGATACTGCTCTGGCTTAACGCCGAAACCCTGATCATTGCCACCGAGCATAATCAGGTAAACGTCGGCGGGGATTTTTGCTACGGCGGCTTTCCACTGCACCTGCCATTGCCGATCCTGGTGATAAAAGTCAGCGGAGGCTGCACCGGATGCAGCAAGCTTCGACACGCGCACACCGTTCTGATCGTTGCTCATCCACACACCAAACAAGGTCGGCGTGCCTTTCACCACTTCCAGTTTGAATGACCAGTCTTTCGCTGCCGATTGACCCGTCAGCGGCACCTCCTGAACGCCCGCGCCTGCAAGTTTCAAGAGTTGCCAGTCCTGCTTGGACGCCCAGCGGTAGCGGATCTCGCTGGATTCGCCGTTGCCCAGATAAAGCAGTTTCGCCTGAGTGACCGCCGTGTCGATGCGCGGCGTAGGACTGGCATCCACCTGCAACCATGCGCCGGGCCGCCCCGTCACCGTGCGACTGTCCGGACTCGCCTGCCCCAGTTCTGAAACCTTCCAGCCACCACCAAAGTATTTTTCACTGCTGCGGGTGTACTTGAAATGCGTACCGCCCAGCGCCGCGCCGTGGTTGAAACCGACATAACCCGGTCCGGCAAATCCAACCTCCCCGGCCACGCGCTGCACCAGCTTGTTCAGATAAAAATCCTGCCCGGCGCTGTAGCTGTCGCCGATCACCGAAACCGCCAGGACCTTGCCGGCCCTGCCTTCACGCCACTGCGCAAACCGCTCGCGTGCATCGCCCACTTCAACCACCGAGGCGGCAACGGGCTGCGCGTCATCAACTGCCAACATGCAAAAATTCCTTGAGTCTGTAACGGCCTCTTCGCGAGCAGGCTCGCTCCCACTTTATTGTGGTCATCCACTAATCCTGTGGGAGCTGGCTTGCCAGCGATGGCGGTGGATCAGGCAATAAGTCTGCGTCAGACCCGGCCTCATCGCTGGCAAGCCAGCTCCCACAGGGATTGAGTGATTTGCACAAGTCCACTGTGGGAGCGAGCCTGCTCGCGAAGCTTTTAGCTGTTAATTGGCGCAACTGGGCTAATGATCGGGGCAGGTTTTTTAGCCGCCGCGCGCTCACCGAGAAACAGCACAGAGGTAAAGTTGAACCGACTGAAAATCATCGACAACAGCACCGGCCCGAGCAAGCCAAAGCTCAGCCCCCCCAACACCAGCAGGCTTTCGTCCTTCACGCCCAAACGCCCGAGGACGAATCGCGACGTCGCCGCAAACAACACATGAAACAGGAAAATCGCATAGGAATAGCCACCGAGCCAGGTCAGCGCCTTCGAACGCATATCACTCGACAGCAACGCGATGCAGGATACGCAACCGACGGTCAGACCGATCAGACTACGGCGATCAACAATCAACTCACGATCAATCGCCGCCACGTACAGCAGCGTCAGCGAAATCACCACGAACACCAATGGGCCGATCACTTTGAACGTCTGCTTCAAGCGGTCGACATTTTCCTGCCCGATCATCCCCGCGACAAAAAACGGCAGCAGGTAAATCGCACCATTAATACCGAATGCATCGAGCTTGAACGGCGGCAGCAAAAACAACACCGCCGCAAACGCGAACAGCCCGAACAAGCGCATCGGCGAACGCAGCCAGCCACGCCATTCCAGCAAGCCGACGAACATGAAAATGATGAACACCGCCTGCAAGAACCAGAAGTGGTTGATCGGCACCCAGAACGACAACAACGCGTCGATCACCCCGACATCCTTGTTCACCCCCGGCCCCACCGCTTGCAGCACCGAAAACGGCACGCCGACGCAAAACAGCGGCACGATCAACCGTCGCACCTTGCCGCTGAAGAATGCGGAAAAGTCATTGCCGCGAATTTTGTAGATCGAATAGATGTACCCGGAAATAAAGGTGAACAGCGGCATGCGCACGTACACCATGGAGTCGGCGATCACCCGGAACGGCGAGCCGATATCGATCTTCAAACCACCGCCCAACGGCCCGATGACGTGATAGAGCACCAGCAGCAGGCATGCCAGGCCGCGCAGGGTTTCGATCTCCAGGGACTTTTTCTTGCTCGACATAAAGCACCTGCCTCAATTCAGAATTCTTGATTCAACCTGCACCGGTTTGTTTGCCCGCAGCATCAAACCCAGGCCGACAAACAGCACCGGCACGACCATGGAAAAGTGCCGGGCGAAGGAGCCGAAGTCCGGCTCGAACAAACCTTGAACCAGCAAAAACGCCAGCGGAATCGCGATCAGTTCCTTGGGTTTGGTCTGGATCGGCGCGCCCTTGTAATCGGTCGAGGTGATGACTTTGAACAGCAGCAACGCGGTCATGATCATCAACGCAACGAAGATCACCTGCCCCGGCCCGGACAGCAGAATCAACTCCACGGGGAACGACAGCCGGAAGAAGATGATCATCGAGTCCAGCGCCTGCGAGACGAAGTCACTGCCGCTGAGCCACGAGACGATCAGCGATTTCGAGCCCTCCTCGCCCGCCGTACGCAACTCGTTGTTACTGGCGCGAATCGACGACACCGGAAACCCGAGCGCGACCTGGATCGACATGGCCACGGCCAGATAAAACAGGAACAGCATCAAAAAGAACGTCGTGCGCGACACGTACTTTTTCATCACGCAGACGCCGACCCACGACAGCGAAAACAGAATCCAGTAGGGCCGGATCAGTACGCCGTAAATTACCGCCGAGAGGAAAAAACCGCCGCGATATTTGCGCGTCAACGAGCTGAGCAAAATGCTCAACACCGCGACTGACACGATGATTTCCTTGGTCAGGTTTTCCAGGAAGAACGAGCGCACGATGCCCCACAGGCACAAGGTGCCGAAGATCGCCAGCGGCATACGCCGAAAGACCACCACCGGAATCGCCGTGAGGAAAAAGTTGCAGAACATCCCGTAGGCCCAGGCGTTGGTCAGGTTGATCCCGGTGGGCCGCAGCAAAAACGCCGAACACTCATAGGAGGAGCGATCCGGTGAGAACGGGTTCCAGAAATTGCAGTTGTCGGCACGCGCATACGACGACCACAACGTCATCGCATCCGGGCCGGGATCGCGAGGGATCAGCAACGGCATCGCCACCGACAGAAACAGCCCGGTGAAGAGGATCAGGAACGAGACGTACGAATCGAGTTTCTTGCCGCGAAACTCGATGCACGGCAACTTCAGGCCCATGACACAGCAGCCTTTTTCGCCGCGGTCACACGGGTCAGCACAGCGATCACGCCAAGCTGCACGATGATCGCGAAGACGTTGCCCCAGGCGGCGCCATAGATCGAATAGTGTTTGATCAGCACGTAGCTGACCGGCACTGAAACCAGCAAGCAGATCGCTGCGCTGGCGAGTGACACCCGACTGTTTTTCGAGGCAATCAAACCGCCCCAGACGATGTCGCCAATCGCGCGCAGGGCGAAGGAAAAAATCAGCACGCCGAGGATCGCGTTGTCCGGGCGCGGCACGCTGGTGGCGACGTAATCGAGCACCACGTTGAAGAACAGATAAATCGCTACCGCCACTGCGGACGAGACCAGCAGCGAGCGCATCACCCATTTGTTGACGAACAGTTGCTTGACCGTAAAGGCCTGTTGATCAGCCTGAAAACGCTTGGCGAGCACCGGAATCCCGACCACCGCCACCACCGCATACGACAACGCCTGCAACGTGTTGGCCGCCGACCACGCGTACACGTATTGCCCGAGCCTGGCGTAGGGTTCGAGGTCGGCGATCAGAAAGCGTTCGGCGTACTGACTCAACGCGATCAACCCGGTGCCGAAGTAGAACGGCAGCCCGGCCTTCCACACAGTAGCCGTGGCCAGTGTCCCGGCTTCTCGGCCGTGATGAACGTTCACCACGATCCAGTAACCGGCGATGATCACCAGCACGTTGGCGACCACCCACAACCACAACACACTGGCGATTCCCGACACCCAGCCGAGCATCATCCCGCCCACGGCCAACACCGCCCACAGGCCGGTCTTGATGAAAAACAACAAGGCGCCCGCCGTGGCTTTCTGCGCGGAAAACACGAAGGAATTGATCTCAAACGACAGATGCTCGGTGAGCAAAACCAGGGTCACGCAGAGGATCAGCGCGGTTGTCGCCTCGACTTGCTGGAACAGTGAATAAATCGCCACGGTCACCAGCGACAGCACCAGCCCCACCGCCAGATACAGCAGCAGAACTTTATCGACGACGCGGCGCGAACTGCCGCCAACGCTGATCAACCGGTTGATCTCGGAACTGAAACCGACGCTGTAGAACTTCGAGGCGATCAACGACGCCGCGACCACTACGCCGTAGAAACCCAACGCCTCATAACCGAGGTAATGAGTGATCGCCAACACCAGCAAAAACTTCGCGCCCAAGGCTCCGCCGCGAAGCAATAGCCGAAATATCATCGAACGATCCCTTTGATGATCTCGTCCATGGCCGCGGTTTTCGCCTCGATCTCGCGGCAGGTGTCGGTCAGGCGCTTACCGAAATCCGCCAGTGCATTCGACGCGTAAACCGTGTTGATGATGGTATCGACATTGATGTCGCCGCCATTGATCACCCAGTCCTCGACGCCCATGTCCTGATAGGCGCCGAAACCTTTGCGTTCGTAGCTGATGTGGTACGCCGGCACGCCGGAGAGCAGCGACTCGATGGCGCCGTGCAGGCGCACGGAAATCACCAGATCCGGTTGGTATTTGGCAATAGTCGCCTTCAACGACAACAGGTCTTCGTTGATGCCCAGTTCGCGATAGAACGCGCCGTCATCGTTGCCACGTACCGCGCTTTGCACTGCGCAAACCACTTTGCTTTTGTTCTTCAAGCGCTGCAGTAGCAACTTCAGGTTGGCGACGTAGGCAACCTTCTTTTCCTTGCTCCACTCCGGCGGCTTGCGCAGCACCACGCAGACAGTCGCCGGCGATGCAGCGCAACGGGTGAACTTGGGTTGCTGAAGGATCTTGCCGGCCAGCGACTGCACTGCCAGATCCGGCGCGCGATAGACGTTTTCGCAGGCGTCGAAAATGGCCGAGGAGCGATTGTCGCGCACGAACACCGCGTCGGCGCTGGCGTAATGTTCGACGATCTTGCTGCTCTCGCCGTGGAACGGGCCGATGCTTTGCGGCAGGTACACCGACGGCACTTTGCTGAGGATCGCGGTTTCCAGTTGCTTGGCGTGACCGAGCTTCAGCTTTATATGTTCGAAGGCACTTTTCGAACGCATGTAGCCGCCGCCGACGCCGACGATCAGGTCGGTTTTCTTCAATAGATCAGCGAGCCCGGCGTAGGACTGATTGAGAAACACCGCTTGCTTGACCCGGCCCAGACCCTTGGCCGCCATCACTGGCGCATCAAAGCGCGGGTGCGGCAGATAGTTGAAGGATTCGGGATCGGAAGCCACGACGCTGATCGAGGTGTCTTCACCAAAGTTGCGCTGCACCAGCGCAATCGCCAGATCGACCAGCAGACCGTCACCGGAGTTGGACGCACTGTAGCCATGCAAAATCGTTACGTTCATAAGCTTGAGTTCTACTTAATAAGTGGGAGCGCAATACAGGTCGTAGGTCTGGCGGATCATCAGGGCAGCGCTGAAGCGTTCGCGGACGATGCTGCGACCTTCGTTGCCGAGGTCGAGCAAGCGCGGCTTCTGGATTTTCGCCAGCACATCGGCCAAGGCCTGGTGATCACCGGAGGGAAAGACGTAACCGGACACTTCGTCAGTGACCAGCTCGGGCAGTGACGTGCAATTGCTTGCGATCACCGGCAAGCCCATGGCCATGCCTTCCAGCGGCACCATCGCAAAGCCTTCCCAGCGACTCGGGACAATCAGCGCATCGGCCTGTTGATACAGCGCGTGCACTTCGGTCGGCGTAACCCACGGCAGGTATTCGACGGCGTCCATTGGCGGGCACTCGACCGCATCCTCGTTGACCGCACTGCCAACCACCGTCAGCTTGAGGTCGTTGCGCTGCACGTTGGCGAAGGCCTTGAGCAGCACATCGAAGCCTTTCTGGTAGTCGAGACGGCCGACAAAGAGCAGATGAATCGGCTCGGGTGTGTTGGCTTTCGGCGCGTCTTCCTTGCGATGAATGCCGTTGTAGATCAGCTTCATGCGCTTGCGCTCGATGCCAAACTTCGCGGCTTTGTCGAGCTCGTACTGGCTGACGCAAATGATCACGTCGGTGACTTTCTGCAAGACGCGCTCGATCCACGCATAGACTTTCTGCTTGGTCGGCGAGCTTTCCATCAAGAACGAAAAGGCATGCGGGCAGTAGACGATTTTCGGCTTGCGCCACGGTCGCAACAGCACGCACACGCAACGGCCGATCACCCCGGAAAAAGTGCTGTGCAGATGCACCACATCGGGTTTTTCCTTGAGCATCACCTGGGCCAGGCGCCAGGCAAAGCGCAGCAGCGACGGCACATTGCGCCCGGTTCTGGCGAAAGTGCGGATCTGCTGCGCGGGGATGCCGTGCAGTTCTTTTTCCTGATCCTGCGGGACCAGATAGACCAGCTGATAGTTGGCAGCGTCGTCTTCGGGTGACGTCGAAATCGTGCGGATCACCGTCGCGACGCCACCTTTGATCGTTTCAGCCACGTGCAGTATTTTTTTCACAACTCACCCACTTCAAACATGTAAGAACGATCGCTGACTCAGGACTTGTCGGAGGCGTATTCGTAGTTGTAATAGCCGTAGCCGCCATTGCCGTAATAACTGGCTGCGCGCTTCTCGACGCCGTTGAACACCGCGCCTTTGAGCTCGATGCCGTTCTGCGCAAAGCGGCGAATGGTCAGTTCGATCTCTTTGGCCGGGTTCACCCCGAAACGCGTGACGATCAGGCTGATGCCGGCTTCACGGCCGACAATCGCCGCGTCGGTCACCGCCAGCAGTGGCGGCGTATCGATGATCACCACGTCGTACAACTTGCTGAGTTCTGCCAGCAGTTCGCGGAAGTTGGCGTGCATCAGCAGTTCGGAAGGATTGGGCGGCACCTGGCCACGGCTGATGAAATGCAGGTTGGCGCCATCCACCTGGTTGATCGCCTGTTCGATGCTGCAGCGCTTGACCAACAGGTCCGACAGACCATTGCTGATCGGCGTGTTCAAGGTCTTGTGCAGATGGCCCTTGCGCATGTCGGCATCGATCAGCACCACGCGCTGACCACTTTGCGCCATCACCGCAGCGAGGTTGGAGGACACGAACGTCTTGCCGACCTGTGGGCTCGGCCCGGAAATCATGATGCGGTTGTTAGTCGAGTCTAGTGCGGCGAAGTGCAGGCAGGTGCGCAGGCTGCGGATCGATTCGATGGATAGATCCGTCGGGTTGCGCAACGCCAACAGGTACGCCGGTTTGTCCACGCCATCGCGGGCGCGACCTTTTTTGCCGTCCTCTTCCTGTTGCAGTGCGCTGTAAGGAATCGAAGCGTACACCGGCAAACCGAGCTGCTCGATAGCTTCCGGCCCTTCCAGACCGCGACTGAGGGATTTACGCAACAACACCAGAGCCACACCGAGGAACCCACCGAGGAAGGTCGCAATCAGCACAATCAGGGCTTTTTTCGGTTTGACCGGACTGGTCAGGTCGACATCCGCCGTATCGACCAGGCGCACGTTGCCGACAGCACCGGCACGGACGATGTCGAGTTCCTGAGACTTGTTCAGCAGTTGCGTGTAGATCTGCGAAGCGACTTCAACATCGCGTGTCAGGTTGAGCAATTCTTGCTGCGTGGCCGGCAGGTCCTGGACTTTGCCTTCCAGCGACTTCTGTTGCTGGGTCAGCTCGCCGATCTGGCTCATCAATGCGCGATAGGCCGGATGTTGTTTGGTGAATTTACGATCCATCTCCGCTTGTTGCATTTTCAGCTCGGAAATCCGCGTTTCTAGCGCTACGGACTGACCGAGTACCGATTGGGTTTCCAGGGAGATGTTCACGGTCTTGCCGTGAGTCTGGTAGGCATTGAGCGCGTCGCTGGCCTTGGCCAGATCACGTTTGACCTGCGGTAACTGGCTTTGCAGGAAAGCCAGACTCTGCGCGGCTTCTGCCGAAGTGCGACGGACGTTTTGTTCCACGTACAGCGCTGCGATTTTGTTGAGAATCTTCACCGCCTCAGCGGCGTCGGAGCTGGCCAGCGCGAGGCGAATAATCCCCGACTCCTTGCCTTGCTCGGAAATATCCAGCGCATCCTGGTAGCCCTGAATCGTCACGATGCGTGGATTGCGCACCACCTCAAAACGAGTACCAGGGTTGGCCGAAAGCTGTGCGATCAGCCCTTCTAAGCCATCTTGCGCGAAGGCTTCACCGGTGACACCGTCGACCAGCACGTTGTCGTTTTCATCGAGCAACTGGAAGTGATGCTGTTCGCCAGCGACCAGCGTGAGTTTCTTGCCGAGCAGTTCTTTCGGCAGGTCGAGCCGGGTGATCTCGACACGCTCGCCGCCCCACGCATAGCTGTTCAGGCCAAAACGTGGCGGCGCAACGCTGAACTCGGTCTCGCCACGATAACGACGGGCGAGAAAACCGCCGATCACCGGGAAGGTGTTTGGCGTGACGTCGATATCCAGACGCAAGTCATCGACGGTTTTGCCGATCACCGCACGGGACTTGATGATGCCGATTTCGGTCACCGACGGCGATTGCCCACCGAGCATGCTGTTGAGATCGGAAAAACCGAGCATGTCGTTCTTTTTCGGTTCAACCTGAACCAGCGCGTTCGCCAGGTACACGGGCGTGGCCAACACTGCATAGGCAACGCCGGCGGCCATAAAGGCACCGGTAAACGCACCGATCAACCATTTCTGGTCAATCAAACTGCCGAATATGCCGAGCAGATCAATACTGTCTTGATCGTTATCACGGTTGGCGATTACTGACGGTAACTGCATAAGTCTGTTCTTACCATTCACTGATCTGAAGAATATTCATCAACGTGCGAGACGTTGCGCCCATGCGCTGACAGCATCTTCAATCAATGCATGGGCATGAATAAAAGCGGCCTTGCCTTGACGATAGGGATCTTGTATTTCTCGCTCGCTCTGCCACTTGCCGAGCAAGAACACTTTGCCCCGCGCGTGAGAGGCAATCTTCAATACTTGATTAACGTGTTGTTTTTCCATGACCAGAATCAGGTCTGATTCATTGACGATATCGGGTGTCAATTGCCGCGCCTTGAAGCCGTCGGGATTATGCCCGTGGTCTTCCAGAACCTGCCGGGCCGACGCCTCCACGCCTTCGCCGACACGCGCCGAGAGGCCTGCGGAGGTCACCGAGATCTCTGCCGGGGCCAGCGCGTTGCGCAACAGAAGTTCTGCTGTCGGACTTCGGCATATATTGCCGACGCAGACGACAAGGATCTTTTTGAACAAGGTTTACTTTCCTGTGTAATATCAAACTGCCAACATCCAGCACGGCTTTTTAATGAACCCACTGGATCTTCCTGCACTCAGAAATAGATTAACCCTGTTAGTACCAGCGTATTTAGTACCACACAGGTAAAAGCGCCCCAACCAGAATTAGCGGACCAAAAATAACTGTGATTTTCAGGCGCTGACTTCCTGACAAAAAATAACATTCACGCACTTAGTGCCATTGTTAGTTTCGTAATTTATGTAACGAGATAACTATTCGCCGTTGTCATTCCCATCGGGAGAACAGACATGAAATCAGCACATCTCAAACGGCTCGCCTGTGCGTTGCTGGCACTCAGTGCCATCACTCAAGTTCACGCCAGTGAACTCTTCCCCAACCTTCCCGCCAAGACCTTCGGTGTCCAGGTGAAGATCCAGAACTTCACCGCCGAGGACGCCGCGCATATAAAAGCCGCCGGGTTCAGCTTTGTGCGCTTCGGCGTGTGGAGCGACAGTCTCAGCGCCAAAGCCTATCAACAGCAGGTCAGCGAGGCCTTCGCGGCGGCCAGATCCGCTGGCTTGCCGGTTTTGCTGACGGTGCGCGCCATCAAGCCTTTGCCCGCCACCTCACCCAGTGACCTGGCGACAGCCGGCGAATCCTTTGCCAATGCACTCTCAGGTCTGGAAAAGTCCTACAGCACGCAACTGGTGGCGATCGAGATCTGGAACGAGCCGGATCTTGAAACCTACTGGCCGACGCGTAATTTCGACACTACGTTCGTGCCATTCATGAGCGCCGTGTGCAAATCATTGCAGGGCACAGCGCAGTCAACGCCGCTGCTCGGCTACGGTTTCGCCCGGCCACCCACTGCTGGCTCCGCTTCAACCGTGGCGCTCAGTCGCATCGTCAGCGAATACCCTAAATGCCTGAGCGCGGTTTCCTACCACCCTTACGGCATGACGGCGGCGCAGATCAGCAACGCACAGGCGTTTATTCAGCAGAACTTCCATCTGCCGGGGGTCATCAGCGAATGGGGCATATCGGCCCTCAGTTCCAATGGCGGCAACGACGGCCAGGCTAGCAAAGTCGGCGCCTTTATCGCCGATGTGAAAAAACTCAACATCCCCCTGACATCACTCTATGAATGGCGAAACAGTGACTCGGGCAGTAACGAGCGCGAGAAGAACTTCGGCCTGCTAACCGCTGACGGCCAACCGAAACCTGCAAAAATGGCCGCCGAAACTCAATTGAATGCCCAGTAATCCGTGCGCAACTGACCTGTACGCAGGTCAGTTGCTTTGAACCTGTGAGCGGTTTTGGCATCGTATTCATCGATACTGCGCCCCACCATTCAAACAATCGTTTTCAGGTTGTTGCCGCGAGGGCTATCGATACACGTACGCGCCCTTGAGTGGCTGTCAGCGCTCGGGTAATGTCGTCAAACCCACAGGACAGAGCACACACATGACTTCCAAGCTGGAACAACTCAAACAGATGACCACCGTGGTTGCCGACACTGGCGACTTCGAAGCGATCGCCCGCGTCAAACCGGTCGACGCCACCACCAACCCTTCGCTGCTGCTCAAAGCCGCGGCCATTCCTGCTTACGCCGAGCTGCTGAACGCCTGCGTCAGCGACTGCAAGGGCGATGTTGGCCTGGCCAGCGACCGTTTTGGCGTCGCCGTGGGTCAGGAAATCCTCAAAGTGATCCCGGGCCGCATTTCCACCGAAGTGGATGCGCGCCTGTCGTTCGACAAAGACGCAGTGCTCAAGCGTGCGCATCGCCTGATCGAGCTGTATGACAAGGCCGGCATTGGCCGCGACCGTGTACTGATCAAGATCGCCTCGACCTGGGAAGGCATTCGCGCTGCCGAAGTGCTGGAGAAGGAAGGCATCCAGACCAACCTGACGCTGCTGTTCTCCTTCGCACAAGCAGCGGCCTGCGCCGATGCCGGCGTATTCCTGATCTCGCCGTTCGTGGGCCGTATCTACGACTGGTACAAGAAGGCCAACGGCAACGACTACACCGGCGCCGATGATCCGGGCGTGCAGTCGGTGACGCGCATCTACAACTACTACAAGGCCAATGACTACAAGACCGTGGTCATGGGCGCGAGCTTCCGCAATCTGAACCAGATCGAGCAACTGGCCGGCTGTGATCGCCTGACCATCAGCCCGGACCTGATCGACAAGCTGGCGGCGGACACAGGCAAACTGGAGCGCAAACTGGCGCCAGGTCATGCCGGTGAAGCGCGCCTCAGCTTGAACGAAGCGCAGTTCCGCTGGCTGTCCAACGAAGACGCGATGGCCACCGAGAAACTGGCGGAAGGCATTCGTCAGTTTGCCCGTGACCAGGAGAAGCTTGAGGCGCTGTTGCAGGCCAAGCTGTGATTTGAGTTAGCGACATGCAAAAAAGGGCGAACCCGATTGGGTTCGCCCTTTTTTTATGCTGCTCAGTAACAGCCAAGTGTTGCAGGTGATGAATTGAGTCAGATGATCACCTGTGGCGAGGGAGCTTGCTCCCGCTTGGCTGCGCAGCAGTCACAAACCCTGCCAATGCAATCTGTCTGAAAAAACCGTGTAGCCAATTTTTGGGCCGCTTCGCAGCCCAGCGGGAGCAAGCTCCCTCGCCACAGGGCCATCAGTGCCTTTCGAGGGCATTGACCAAGTCATGGAAGGCTTCACGATTGGAATCGTTCAACCCCATTAGGATCTTGTGCGCTTCCAGCACCTTGATCCGCACCACTTCTTCCGACTGGTCCTGATCAGGCAGGTCGTCCAGGCATTCCGGGCACGGCACGGGATGGTTGACGATGTTGAACACCTGCTCGAAGCCCATCGATTGCAGCAGACGGGTGATGTCATCGTGGGTGGTGACGACGGTCGGCAGCAGGCCGACCTTCTGCCGCGACAGGATCGACAGTTTGGCCAACAGGCCCAGCGTGGTGCTGTCGATGCTGCGGGTTTCGGTCAAATCGATCACGATCGCGTTGAAATTCAGCGCGGTGAAGATTTTCTCAATAGTCGCATCCAACGCCGAACACAGGGTCAGGCGAACTTCACCGACGAACTTCAGGACGAAGGTGCCATCCTGCTCGGCGAACTGGATTCTACCGGTACTCATTAAAGATTCCTGCTCAACACCAACAGGGCGATATCATCCGGCATCTCCCCTAGCGTGGCCAATCCAAACACTTGCCGCAGACCATCCAGGCTGCCGCCCGCTGACTTCACCCGCTGGGGCAAAGCGGCTTCTTTTTCTTTGAGCGTAGGTTCTGGCAAAAGATCCAGAATGCCATCAGACATCAGCGTCAGGCTGAAGGTCGGTGGCAGCTCAAGCACGTGGTCTTCGTAGGTGGCTTCATTGAAAAGCCCCACCGGCAGACCACGGCCTTCGAGATATCGAACACTGTCAGGTGTGTACAACACTGGCAACGGCAGATGTCCGCCGATGCTATAGGTCAACAAACCGGTCTCCTCGTCGATGACTCCACCGACCATTGTGACGTGTTTACCCAGCTTACAACTGATCAGCCCCCGGTTGATATGACCAAGAACTTCCGAAGGCTTGAATTCCGGCAATGTGCCGTTGCGCTTGGATTCGAACAGCAAGCGCGTGGTCATGAACTTCAACAGCACGGTGACGAAGGCTGAAGAGGCACCATGGCCTGATACGTCCGCCAGATAAAACGCAACCCGGCGCTCGTCGACACGGAAATAGTCGACAAAATCACCCGACAGGTACAACGACGGGATGATCTGGTGGGCAAACTTGAACTCGTCAATGCTCCACGGGCTTTCCGGCAACATGTTCATCTGCACCTGGCGACCGGCGTTCTGGTCTTCCTGGAGCAGGTTCAGGCTGGCTTCAAGCTCACGGTTGGCCTTTTCCAGCTTCTCGCGGTAGCGCTGGTTTTCCAGCAGCAGACGCGCACGATCCAGGGCCCGGCGCACGGAGTGCTCGAGCACAGCCAGATCTTCGAGAGGCTTGATCAGGTAATCCGCCGCGCCCAGGCGCAGCGCCTCGACCGCGTCGTTCATCACGCCAGCACCCGAAACCACGATCACCGGGGTTTGCGGCGACAGCTCGGTGACCTGACGGATGAGTTCGAGACCGCCCATCTGCGGCATGCGCAGATCGCAGATGACCAAGTCGGGCTTGTCTTGCTCGAATACCTGAAGACCCTGTTGGCCGTTGCTGGCCTGCAGGACGCTGAAACCACTGTCTTCCAAATAGGCCGCGAGGCTCGCGCGCACTACTTCGTCATCATCGATTATCAGCAGCGTGGCACTGGTTTTTGGCATGTGGGCAAACGGCGCCAGAATTAGGTTGGCGTAGTTGGCTGGGGCTACAGGCCCTGCACTGACTACTGGATTCGCTTTCTAGCCTCTCTGTTGCACCGCTTTCGAGCGTTGGCTCCGTACACGGTTGCACCAGAGGTGCCCTTCTAAGGCGCAGACGGTACTCCCATCCGCGGGGCGTTTCAAGCATGCGCCGATGGTCGCTTGACGACTTTACTTGTCAAATCACCGAGAGTTATAAGAACAGCTCAAACCGTAACCCAATGGAAGGACGAAACCATGAGTCAAACCGGTCGGGACTACAGCGAAAAACGCGATTTCATCCGCATGCGGGTCGATGCCGATGTCGTGTTGATTCATGAAGGTGATGAGGTTTCCGCGGTGTGCATCGACCTCTCCAGCAGTGGCATGCAGGTCGAAGCACCGCGCCAGTTCGCGGTTGGCGACCGATTGAGCGTACGCATCGATTCCGACCATGCGGCCCTCAGCGGCCTGGAAGCCGAGACCGAAGTGGTGTGGGTCAAGGCTCAGGATGGCAACAGCCAGAAGCTCGGTCTGAGCATTCTGAAGATGAAATAGCTACTCACAAAAAAGGCGACCCTGAGGTCGCCTTTATGTTTACCGGTCGAGATTAAAAATCGTCTTCGACCTGGCCGTCTTTTACCTTGAACTCGCGGTTCTGCAAGTAGGCGTTGCGGATGAAGGTGTATTTGTCGCCGCTGATCAGCTTCTCGCTCGACAGCAGGCTGGCGCGGGTGTCGACGATGTTCAGGCCGAACACCGAGTTACGCACCGGCACGTCATTGATGTAGCGGTATGGACCGGTGTAGCTGTCGACGTATTTCGACGGCGCATCACGCAGGGTGCTTGGGCCGAGCAGTGGCAGCATCACGTATGGACCGCTGCCCACGCCCCAGTAACCGAGGGTCTGGCCGAAGTCTTCATCGCTACGGTTGAGGCCCATTTTGGTGCCGACATCGAAGAAGCCGAGCAGGCCGAACGTGGTGTTGAAGATCAGGCGTGCGGTGTCGACGCCAGCCGCAGCCGGTTTGGCTTGCAGAATGTTGTTCGCCAGGTTGGTGACATCACCGACGTTGCGGAACATGTTGTGGATGCCGTCTTCGAGAAACTGCGGGGTCACGAACTCATAACCCTGCGCCAGAGGCTTCAGCGCGTAGGTATCGACGAAGTCGTTGAACTGGAAGATCGGACGGTTGACGCTTTCCCAAGGGTCTTCTTCCGTTGCCGCTGGAGTGGCGAACGGAGCCAGCAACAGGCCGGCACATACACTTAGCTGAGCGAGCGGATTGCTCCAGCGCATAGAAAAACTCCTTGGATTTGTACTGGCGCGGGCATCAGGGCCTGGGCGTTAAGAGCGCTAGTATAAGCGTAAAAGACCTTTTGGGCAGTCCACGAATGATGTGGCCTGTAGGACATTTCCCGGGAGGCCCTTCACACAGCTGTCATCCAACTGTCACCGGCAAGCCCTAGCCTGATTGTTATTTCAGGGACGCTGCCATGTCACATGCCGAAACCTTGCCCCTCGCCGCCCCCGGCCTGACCGCTGTGTTGTTCGGCCTCAGTGGCTGCCTGGTGGATTTCGGTGCTCGTGCCCGGCAACAGGCCACTTCCCTGCCGGAACATGCCGAAGCCACGCCGGGCGCACTCGACAGCTTGCATAGCTTGCAGCGTCAGCAGATTCCCTGCGCTTGGATCGATGAGCTGGCCCCTGCCCTTGCACTGCCGCTGTCGGCGACTTTGCCGGCGTGGATCAAACCTGCGCAATATTCGGCAACAATTAATCCATGGCCCGCTCCCAACGCGTGCTGGCAGGCGCTGATGGACTTGAACGTCGGCAGCCTCGACGGTTGCGTTCTGGTCAGCGGCGAACCGCGCCTGTTGCAATCGGGGCTCAATGCCGGGTTATGGACAATCGGCCTGGCGTCCTGCGGTTCGCTCTGCGGTCTGGCGCCAAGCGAGTGGCAGGCCCTGAGCCAGAAAGAACGCGAGCAACTGCGCGGCAAGGCGACGATGCAGTTATTCGGCCTTGGCGTGCACTCGGTGATCGATCATCTGGGCGAGCTCGAAACCTGTCTGGCCGACATCAGCTTGCGCCGTCTAAAAGGCGAAAAGCCCTGATCGGGATCATGCAGGTTGTACGAGAGTGGATTAATCTAAAGGTCAGCCATAGACCTTTGGCGCGCGGCTGCGGTCAATGCCAGTGCCTCTCGATAAAAGGAAAACACCATGCCCGCCCAAGAACTGCAAAAACAGCTCGATACCCTGCGCGAGCAGCTGGAGCAGAATCCGCCGCTGTCGGAAGCCGAACGTGAAGATCTGCATGCGTTGATGGCGCAGATTGAATCCGAAATCAAACTGGAGAGCGCGACTCAAGACGCCAGCATTGCCGATGGCGTGAATCTGGCCGTTGATCGCTTCGAACTCGAACACCCGGCCATTGCCGGCACCCTGCGCAACATCGTCAACGCGCTGGGCAGCATGGGGATCTGATTCCCTGCCCCACGAAAAAGCCCTGCCATCACTGGCAGGGCTTTTTCATTTCCACGATTTGCAACGCAGCCCCCTGTGGGAGCGAGCCTGCTCGCGAATGCGGTGTGTCATTAAAAAATGATGTCAGCTGACCCGCCGCTTTCGCGAGCAGGCTCGCTCCCACATTAGGTATTTCACACCCCGGTTATTTATTGACGCACAAGTCTGTGGTTCGGCAGCTGTACGCTCTCGGTGCTGCGATACGGGTTGATGTCCAACCCACCGCGACGCACGTAACGTGCAAACACCGTCAACTTCTCCGGTTTCAGCAACCGTTGCAGATCAAGAAAGATCCGCTCCACGCACTGCTCATGGAAGTCCGAATGCTGGCGGAAGCTGACGATATATTCCAGCAAACTGGCATGATCCAGCGCCGAGCCGCGATATTCCACCACCACACTGCCCCAATCGGGCTGGCTGGTCACAGGGCAATTGGATTTGAGCAAATGGCTGTGCACGCTCTCCTCGACAATGCGCGAATCATCACAGCGCAGCAGTTCCGGACGCGGATGCTCGTAGTTGCTGACGCTGATATCCAGATCGTCAATGCACACGCCAGGCAGCGCCACGACACCTTCCGCTTCAACGTCTTTCAGGCTGCGAACCCGCACGCCCACCGGCTTGCCGGCAGCGGCAGACAGGTCTTTTACCAGTGTCGCTTCCAGCGTCGCGATATCGGCAAACGCCGTCTGATTCAGCGAGTTCAGGTACAGCTTGAACGACTTCGATTCGATGATGTTCGGCGAATCCGCTGGAATGCTGAATTCACCGATCGCCACCACCGGTTTGCCCGACGGCAACAGCCACGACAACTCGAAGCAGTTCCAAAAATCCACACCTTTATACGGCAGGGTTTCGGCGGTCAGGCCCAACTCGGCCCATTTCGCGGTACGCGGAATCGGGAACAGCAGGGACGGCGTGTACGTGGCGATGTATTCGCTGGATTTGCCCAGCGGCGAATGTTCGGCTGCGGGATGCATGGCGGAAACCTGACTGAAGAATCAGCGGATTCTACCAGCCTTTGCTCGCGCCTTTGAGTGCTTACTGACTGACAGTCAGTTTGCCGACCATGCCGGCCTGATAATGTCCGGGGATATTGCAGGCAAATTCCAGACTGGTGGCCTTGCTGAAGGTCCAGGTCAGCTCGGCGGTTTTGCCCGGCTCGACCAGCACACTGTTGGGATCGTCATGCTTCATGCCATGGCCCATCGCAGCGTGATCCATGCCCGCCATGTCGTGGGACATTTCTTTCATGCCGGTAGGCGTGAGCATGCCGCTTTGCTGCATCTGCAACATTTCCTGCTGGTGTGCAGCGTGCATTGCCGCGTCGCCGAGGTTGAATTCGTGCAGCAACTGGCCTTTATTCACCAGCACAAAGCGAATGGTCTCACCCGCTTTGACTTGGATCGCTTTCGGATCGAACGACATGTCGTTCAGCACCACCTCGACGCTGCGCGTAGCTTTCGCGGCCGGCGCCGGTTGGCCGAAATCGTAGGTGTGCGCAGGTCCGGCCCAGACCGGCGAGCTCAGCGCCAGCACACATGCGGCGACGGCCAAAGGATTGCGCAAAAACATAGTCGTACTCCAACAAGATAAGGTTCAGCCTGTGGGAAACTTTAGCCGGCCTGCGCTGGCATCTACCTGACACGCAGATTACAACTTTGTCAGTTTGGCGCTTATCGCGCTCGCCCACGGTATAAAGCTGTCGTTCCTGCACCCCGAATCAAGCCGAGTCGCCCATGAAACTGTTGATCGTCGAAGACCAAGCGAAAACCGGCCATTATCTGCGCCAGGGCCTGACCGAGGCCGGCTTCAACACCGAACTGGTAGCCGACGGCAACAGCGGTCAGCAACTGGCCTTGAGCGGTGACTATGCGTTGCTGATCCTCGACGTGATGCTACCCGGACGCAATGGCTGGCAGATTCTGCAAGCGGTGCGCAGTGCCGGACTCGACACGCCGGTATTGTTTCTGACGGCTAAAGACGCCGTGGAAGACAGGGTTCACGGCCTCGAACTCGGCGCCGACGACTATCTGGTCAAGCCTTTCGCCTTCTCTGAGTTACTGGCCCGGGTACGTAGCCTGTTACGTCGCGGCAGCGCCACACCGCAGGAAACCAGCCTGCAACTGGCCGACTTGCGTCTGGACCTGATCCGCCGCCGGGTCGAACGCAGTGGTCAGCGCATCGACCTGACCGCCAAGGAATTTGCCTTGCTGGAAATGCTCCTGCGCCGTCAGGGCGAAGTGTTGCCAAAGTCGTTGATCGCTTCGCAGGTGTGGGACATGAATTTCGACAGCGACACCAACGTGATTGAAGTGGCGATCCGCCGTTTGCGTCTGAAGGTCGATGATGAATTCCCCAACAAACTGATCCACACCATACGCGGCATGGGTTATGTGCTCGAAGAGCGTCCAGCCTGATGCGCCGCTTGTCTTTGAGTTCGCGTCTGGCCCTGCTGTTCGCCGCTTGCACCGCCGTGGTTTCACTGTTTGCCGGGGTGTTGTTCAATCGTGCCAGCGAGGCGCACTTCATTGAGCTCGACCAGCAATTGCTCGACGGTAAACTGATCGGCCTGAGGCGTGCCCTGCAGGATGTTCAGGCCAATGAAAGTGAGGCACGGCTGGCGGATGAACTCAGTCGCCAGGCCGATCTGTCACTGCGCATCACTGGCGGTGACGGCCAACGCTGGTACGACAGCTCGATCCATGTACCACGCGATCTGCCGCAAACCAGCGGTTTATCGACCATCAGCGACGAGGGCACCGATTACCGTGTGCTCAACGCCCCGCTCTACCCGGACAAACCCGACTCGCCACAACTCACCCTGTTGCTGGACATCACCCATCACCAGCATTTCCTGCAACGCATGCAGCATCTGATCTGGCTGACTGTCGGGCTTTCAGCACTGGCCACCGCGCTACTGGGTGCCTGGGCCGCTCGCAGTGGTTTGCGTCCACTGCGGCGCATGAGTGCAGTGGCTCGTGGGATTTCCGCGCAATCGCTCAATGCCCGACTGCCGGAAGCGCAAATGCCGCCAGAGCTTACGGAACTGGCCCACAGCTTCAACGCCATGCTCGGACGTCTTGACGACTCATTTCAGCGACTGTCAGCGTTTTCTGCCGACATCGCCCATGAACTGCGCACACCGCTGTCGAACCTGCTGACTCACACCCAGGTCACCCTCACCCGCCCAAGACCGCTCGAAGACTACCGCGAAGCGCTGCACAGCAACCTCGAAGAGCTGCAATGGATGGCGCAACTGGTCAACGACATGCTGTACCTGGCCAAGGCTGACCACGGTTTGCTGATGCCCAAGCGTGAAGCACTGGAGCTGGCGGATGAGACCGATGTGTTGCTGGAGTTTTTTGCGCCATTGGCGGAAGACGCTGACGTGACGCTGAGTCGCGAAGGTAGTGCCCGCATTGACGGTGATCGCAGCATGTTGCGCCGGGCGATGTCGAACCTGCTGGATAACGCGCTGCGGTTTACCCCGGCTGAGGGCTGCGTTCGCGTGTCGATCGTTGAACAGGCGAACGCTGTGCGGGTTTGCGTCGAGAACAGTGGTGAGGGGATTTCAGCTGAATTGTTGCCGCGCTTGTTTGATCGGTTTTATCGGGCGGATCCGGCGCGACAGGAAGGTAGCAGTGAGCACGCGGGATTGGGGCTGGCGATTACTCAATCGATAGTCCGGGCCCATGGTGGGCAGATTCATTGCGAATCAGCAGCTGGATGGACGCGGTTTGTGATTGAGTTGCCCAAGGGAGATTGAGGCCAGCAGTTCCGGGCCCCTTCGCGAGCAGGCTCGCTCCCACATTGGATCTGCGTCGTGCACAAATCCCCTGTGGGAGCGAGCCTGCTCGCGAAAGCGGTCTAAACGATTACGAATATCTCAGGGCGTGAGCCGGCTCGATCTTCGCCGCCCGCCACGCCGGATACACCGTCGCCAGGAAGCTCAAGATGAACCCGGCGGAGCAGATCAACAGCACATCCCCACCCTGCAATTCGGAAGGCAAGTTACTGACGAAATACACATCGGAACTGAAGATGTGCTGCCCACTCACCCGCTCGACCCAGCCGACCATTTCACTGACGTTCAACGCCGCGATCACACCCAACACACCACCGATCAAGGTGCCGACAACCCCGATCACCGTGCCCTGCACCATGAAGATCGCCATGATCTGCCGCGGCGTGGCACCGATGGTGCGCAGAATCGCGATGTCCGCGCCCTTGTCATTCACCACCATGATCAGCGTCGCGATGATGTTGAACGCCGCCACCGCGACAATCATCAGCAACAGCAGGCCGATCATGGTTTTTTCCATTTTCATCGCACTGAACAGGCTGCCCTGGGTGTGGGTCCAGTCGTCAGCCTTGAAATCGGCGCCGAGGCCGGCGGCGATGTCGGTGGAGACTTTCGGTGCGGCATACAGATCTTTCACCGCCAGACGCACGCTCTGTACCTGATTCGGTTCCCAGTGCTGCATGGTCGCCGCATCGGCGACATGGATCAGGCCCATCGAGCCGTCCAGTTCCGCACCAACCTTGAACACACCCACTACGTTCAGCCGCTGCATGCGCGGGGTGATGCCGCCCGGTGCGGTGCTGACTTCCGGCACGATCAGGGTGATTTTGTCGCCGACATTCAGACGGAAACGGCGGGCGGTAATCTCACCGATCACCACGCCGAACTCACCGGGTTTCAGGGCATCGAGCCGGCCCTGAACGATGTGCTGGGCGATAATCGAGACTTTGCCTTCCTGGGCCGGATCGACGCCGCTGATCTGGATCGGCTGCATCAAGCCTTTGTAGGAAAGCATGCCTTCCATTTCGGTGAACGGCACGGCGGCAGTCACTTCGGGATTTTTCATCGCGGCGGCGGCGACGGGCTGCCAGTCATCGATCGGCTTCACGCCAACGATGGTCGCGTGCGGCACCATGCCGAGGATGCGCGAGCTCATTTCACGCTGGAAGCCGTTCATCACCGACAACACCACGATCATCGCCAGCACGCCGAGGGCGAGACCGATCATCGAGGTCATCGAAATGAACGAAACAAAACGATTGCGGCGCTTGGCGCGGGTATAGCGCGTGCCGATAAAGATCGATAACGGTCTGAACATTCGCTGGGGCACCGTATAAAAATAAAAGACCCGACGCCTCTTCAGACGCCGGGTTTCAACCAATCAGATGGGAGTGAGGCAACCTTCCTGCAAATGCAGGACGCGGTCCATCTGGCGGGCCAGGTTCATGTCGTGGGTCACTACCAGAAACGCGGTGCGCATCGAGGTGCTGAGTTCCAGCATCAGATCCTGAATGCCTTGCGCGGTGTGGGAGTCGAGGTTGCCGGTCGGCTCGTCGAGCATCACCAGGCCTGGCTTGTTCACCAGCGCGCGGGCGATGGCGACACGCTGACGCTCGCCACCGGACAGTTCCGCCGGTTTGTGCTCCAGACGATGGCCCAAACCTACTCGCTCGAGCAACGCGGTAGCGCGCTGACGGGCTTCCGGGATCGGCGTCTTGCCGATCAACAGCGGCATGCAGACGTTTTCCAGCGCGGTGAATTCCGGCAGCAAGTGGTGGAACTGGTAAACGAAACCGAGCGAACGGTTACGCAGCAGGCCACGCTTCTTCTCGCTCAGCGCCGACAGTTCTTCGCCGTCGAGCCAGACGCTGCCCTTGGTCGGCGTGTCGAGGCCACCCAGCAGGTTGAGCAAGGTACTTTTGCCCGAGCCCGAGGTACCGACAATCGCCACTCGCTCGCCCGGGTGCAACTCCAGTTGCAGACCGGCCAGCACTTCTACCGACTCCGGGCCTTCCTCGTAGGATTTGCCCAGGTTGCGGCAGCTCAAGATTGCTTTTTCACTCATGCCCGACTCACTCATAACGTAGCGCCTCCGCCGGCTGGGTGCGCGCGGCACGCCAGGCTGGGTACAGGGTGGCGAGGAAACTCAGAACCAACGCAGCGGCGCAGACCATGACAACGTCCTGGCTCTGCACTTGCGAGGGAAGATAATCAATGAAATACACGTCAGCATTAAGGAACTTGTGGCCGATCAGCCCTTCGAGGGCGGAGATCGCGGCACTGACGTTGAGCGCGGCGAAGATCCCGACCACTGCGCCAATCGCCGTGCCGACCACGCCGATGACCGTGCCCTGGACCATGAACGTGCGCATGATCGTGCCCGGCGTCGCACCCAATGTGCGCAGAATGGCGATGTCGCCCTTCTTGTCGTTCACCACCATCACCAGTGTGGAAATGATGTTGAACGCCGCCACGGCAACAATCAGCAGTAACAGCAGGCCGATCATGGCTTTTTCCATGCGGATCGCCTGATACAGATTGCCATGCGTGCGGGTCCAGTCGCGAGCGTAATAATGGTCTTCGCCAAGCTGCTGGGCGATGTTCCACGCTACGCGCGGTGCCTGGAACAGATCGTCGAACTTCAGGCGGATGCCTTGCACCTGATCAGGCTTCCAGCGATGCATTTTCGCCAGGTCCTGCAGATTGGTGACGCCCAGATAACCATCGAGTTCGCCGGCGCCGACATGGAAAATGCCGACCACGGTGAAGCGCTTCATCCGCGGGAACATCCCGGCCGGGGTCACGCTGACCTCCGGCGCGACGAAAGTGACCTTGTCACCGATGCCCACGCCTAGCTTGGTCGCAGCCTTGTCGCCAATCACGATGCCGAAGCTGCCCGGCGTCAAATCGTCGAGTTTGCCCTGCTTCATGAAGTTGTCGATGATCGACACATTGCGCTCAAGCGCAGGGTCGATGGCGTTGAGCAGCACCTTGGACACCTGACCGTTATTGGTCAGCAGCCCCTGCATCTGGGTGAACGGCGCGACGGCCGTCACCTGCGGGTTCTGCTTGACGCGGGTGGCCAGGCTTTGCCAATCGTTGATCGGCTCGGTGGATTCGATGGTCGCGTGGGGCACCATGCCCAGCACGCGGGTGCGCATCTCATGATCGAAGCCATTCATCACCGAGAGCACGACGATCATCACGACCACGCCAAGGGCGAGCCCGATCATCGAAGTCAGGGAAATGAATGACACAAAATGATTGCGACGCTTTGCACGGGTATAAC